>JBOHQB010000193.1:0-3851 GCA_050731995.1 Candidatus Rokuibacteriota bacterium | reverse complement strand
GTGTTCTTGTCCTTGAGCTCGATGGAGGTGCGTCGCCAGAGGCAGCCCACGCCGTCCTCGTGCGCGGCGTGGTGTTCGACCAGGTCGGCCAGGAGATTCTGCGTCGTGCCCGTGGAGACGAGGTCCTCGACGACGAGGACTTTGGTGCGGGGGCGGAGCAGGCGATGGAACTCCGCGGGCAGAGACACGCGGCGCTTGCCCCCCGACATTCCCTTCAAGCCGTAGACGACGACCGGCCGGGACGGGTGCGCGCGCGCGACACAGTGCGAGAGGATGAGGGCGCCCGAGCCCGTCGAGAGCACCATGTCCACCGGCCACTGGGCGAAGTGCTTGGCGATCACCGCGCCGAGCCCTTCGGTGAACGAGGGCTCCGTGGTGACCAGGGTCTTCTCGATGTACTCGCTGGTGTGCTGGCCGGACGGGAGAAGGACGTGGTCGTTGGCGTGGTACGCGCCGGTGCGTTTGAGGATCTCAAGGTGGATCTTCTCGTGGACCTCCGCCTCGACGGCGGCCGGGTCCTTCTTCGGCGCGGTGCTCATCCGGCTCCTCCCGGCGGGTATTATCGCACTTCCGGGCCCGGCCCGGGCTCCCGAGCCCGCGCGCCGCGCGTGCTAGACTGCCCCCCATGCGGCTGCTCGCGCTCGAGACGTCGACGCGCGCCGGCGGCGTCGCGCTCCTCGACGGCGACCGGCTCGTGGCCGAGTACGTCCTCGATGTGAGCGTCACGCACTCCGAGCGACTGCTCGCCGCGGTCGACCGGGTGCTCGACGACGCGGGCTGGGATCGCGGGGACCTCGCGGCGCTCGCCGTCTCGATCGGACCGGGCTCGTTCACCGGTCTCAGAATCGGCGTGAGCACGGCGAAGGGGCTCGCGGTCGCCCTCGGCGTCCCGATCGCCGCGGTTCCCACGCTCGACGCGATGGCCGCGTGCGTGCCGTGGGCCGCGTTGCCCGTCTGTCCGGTCCTCGACGCGCGCAAGGGCGAGGTGTACGCCTCGCTGTATCGCTGGGGGACGGGCGGACATCGGCGCGAGTGGGACTACCTCGCGCTGCCGCCGGACGAGCTCGGGGCGCGTCTCGACCGGCTCGGCACGCCCGTGATCGTCTGCGGCGACGGGGCCGCGTCGGTTCGGGCGGCGGCGGCGCAGCCGCTGCCGTCGCCGGCGCGCGTCCCGTCGCCGGCGACGGTCGGCTCCCTCGGCGTCGAGCGCGTCAGGCTGGGCGACGTCGTCAAGCCGGCGGACCTCGTGCCGCTGTACCTCAGGCCCTCGGAGGCGGAGTTGAAGCGTCGTGCCGCCATCGGCTAACCCGCTCGTCGACCGCATGCGCCCCGAAGACCTCGACGAGGTCCTCGCCATCGAGCGGGCCTCGTTCTCGATGCCCTGGTCGCGCGGCGCGTTCCTCTACGAGATGCAGCAGAACCGGGTCGCACGGTGCTGGGTGATGCGGGAGGGGGGGCGCGTCGTCGCCTACCTCTGCCTGTGGGAGATCGCCGACGAGCTGCACGTCACCAACGTGGCCGTGCATCCGGCGGCCCGGCGGCGCGGGCTCGCCCGCACCCTGCTGCGCGGCGTGCTCGACGACTCTCGCGGGCGCGGCTTCCGCACGGTCGCCCTCGAGGTCCGGCCGAGCAACGAGCACGCCCTCGCCCTCTACGACTCGCTCGGCTTGAGGGTGGTCGGACGTCGCCGAGGCTACTACTACGACACCGGGGAGGACGCCCTCGTCATGGAGGCCGGGCTGACCGCCGTGCAGGCCGGCGGGAACCCGAGGAGCGCCTGAGAGGTTAATGCCGTAATGCCGGGGTGTGGCGGCCTGCCCGGGGTGTGCCGCAGACCGGACGCTGCGCGGAGGGAGCGAATGGTCCGACGAATCGCGCTGGGTTGTCTGATCGTGGTGGCCTCGGCGGTGTGGTCCGTCACGGCCGACGCCCAGCCCAGGACGTTCAACGTGAACTACACGTCGCGCGCCTCGTTCAAGACCGAGGCGCCGCTCGAGACGATCGTCGGGACGACCTCCGGACAGGGGGCGGTGACGGGCACGCTGACCGTGGATCCCGGCCGGCCGCAGGACGCGCGCGGGACGATCAAGGTGGACCTCAACGCGCTCAAGACCGGCATCGACCGGCGGGACGCGCTGGAGACGGACCTCGTGCTCGTCCTGGCGAAGCCGTAACGCGCGTGTGGGCGAGACGCGCTCGACTCCGGCTGATCGGTGGCACGGCGGCCCTCGCCGCCGCCCTTTCGGCCGGCGCCGCGCACGCGCAGATGGGGGCGAGCCAGGCCGAGATCGCGCGCGGCAAGTACGTCTTCGGCGCGACGGGCGGCTGCGGGTGCCACACCGTGCCGAAGCAGACAGTCAATGTCGGCGGGCGCCGCTACGACGGCCCCTTCGGCACCGTGTACTCGACGAACATCACGCCGGACCGAGACACCGGCATCGGGAGCTGGACCGACGAACAGATCGTCACCGCGATCCGGGCCGGCCGGCGGCCGAACGGCGAGCGGCTGCTGCCCGTGCATCCGTTCACGGTGTTCAACGGTATGGCCGCGGAGGACCTCAAGGCGCTCGTGACATACCTCAGAAGTCTGCCGGCGGTGAAGCGGGCGAACCAACCGAAGCGGATCACCGTACCGTTCTTCGAGTCCGTGTTCCTGCCGGCGTGGCTCGCCGCGTTCGCGGCGCACGAGACGCCGCCGCCGGCGGCGCCCAAGGACGGGCTCGCGCGCGGCGAGTACCTCGTCCGCGCGGTCGGCCATTGCGGGGAGTGCCACACGCCGCGTACGCTCACGATGGCGAGCGACACCTCACGCTTCCTCGCGGGCACCCCGACGGGACCGGAGAACTCTCCGGTGCCAAACATCACGCCCGATCCGGACACGGGCATCGGCCGGTGGTCGGAGGAGGAGATCGCCTGGTACCTCGCGACCGGCAATCGGCCGGACGGCGACGTGGCGGGCGGGCTCATGGGCGAGGTCATCGAGGGGACGACGGCCGGGTACAAGGACCTCACGAAGGCGGACCTCGCGGCGATCGCGAAATACCTCAAGTCCATTCCGGCGGTGAAGAACCGGGTCGAGAAGAAGAAGTAGGCGCCGTGCACCGCGATGCCGGCTGGACCGGCGTCGCAGAACAGGAGAGACACCCGATGAGCGAGCGACGCGTGATGTGGCGAGCGCTGGTGGCGGGCGCGGTGGTGGTGACCATCGCGGCCTGCGCGACCGGCCAGAAGTCCATGATGGGCGACCCTGTGGCGGAGCGCCAGCGCGTGATGAAGCACCAGGGCGCGAACTGGGCCGACATCCAGGCGAAGGTCAAGGCGGGCAACATCGATGGGGTCGCGGTGAACGCCGAGGCGCTGGCGCTCACTGCCCGGCAGATTCCGGGCCTGTTCCCCGAGGGCTCGCTTACCGACAAGTCGAAGGCCAAGCCCGAGGTGTGGCAGAAGTGGGACGAGTTCACCGCCGCGGCGAAGAATCTGGAAAACCGCGCGACGGGCCTTCGCGACCAGGCGATGAAGAAGGACGCCGCGGGAGTCGAGACGACCGTGAAGGACTTCGGCCGTCTGGCGTGCGGCACCTGTCACACGCCGTTCCGCGTTCCGCCGCCGCCGCAGCCGGCGCCGCGCTAGCCCGCTGCACGCATCCGTTCCGGGGAGGGCGCGCAACGCGCCCTCCCCGATTTTCTTCTGCTAGAATCGGGCTCCCGTGAAGCACGACCCGCTCCAGCTCGTCGAGCGCATGCTCGGCGGCGACCGATTGGCGCTGGCACGCCTCATCACGCTGGTCGAGAACGGCGCCCCGGCGGTGCCCGAGATCATGAAGGCGGTCTTCCCGCACGCGCGCGGCGCGT
>JBOHQB010000192.1:0-3139 GCA_050731995.1 Candidatus Rokuibacteriota bacterium | reverse complement strand
GCGGGGGGCGGCGCCGTCGGTGGCGCCGACACCGGAGCGGCGGGAGGCGATGCCGGCGATCTGAGAATCTCGGCGGCGGGCGGGGCGGGCGACCGGGCGGGCGGCGGCGGATCCAGGCGCGCCGCCTGCCGCATCGCGGCCTTGCTGCGGGCGTCGGGCTCGAGCGCGATCGCGCGCTGCCAGTCCACCATCGCCTCCTCGGCGGCGCCGGCGCGCGCCCTGGCCGTGCCGCGATTGAACCACGCGACCGCGTAGTCCGGCCGGAGCTCGATCGCCCGCGTGAAGTCGTCGATCGCGGCCGGGTAGCGCCCGGCGGCGACCAGCGCGTTGCCCCGGTTGTAGTAGATCTCGGGATCGCGCGGCGAACGCGTGAGCGCCGTCGTCTGATCCGTGATCGCGCCCTCGGCGTCCCCGGCTCGGAGGCGCGCGATGCCCCGGTTCGTCAGCCCCACCGCGGAGGTCGGATCCCGGCGCACGGCCTCGTCGAACGCCTGCACGGCCTCGGGGAACTTGCCCTGGCGATAGAAGGCAGCGCCGCGGTCGAGCGGCGTCGCCGTGCCGCAGCCGGCGACGCCTGCCGCGATCACGAGCGCCACCGTCACCGCGCCGGCGGTTCTCGACACGCTCATCCGCCTCCGAGGCGGCGCCGCAACAGGTCGAGCGCCGCCTGCGCCGACCGGTCCTTCACCGCCGTGCGGTCGCCCGCGAAGTGGAACCGGTGCGCCGCGACGTCGCCCGCGACCGCCACGCCGACGAACACGGTGCCGACCGGCTTGGTCGGCGTCCCGCCGTCGGGTCCGGCGATGCCGGTGACCGCCAGCCCGCACGCGGTGCCCGCGCGCTCGCAGATACCGCGCGCCATCGCCTCGGCGCACGGCGCGCTGACGGCGCCGTGCTGCGCCAGCAGGGAGGCCGGCACGCCCAACAGCTCCTCCTTGGCGCGATTCGAATAGACGACGACCCCGCGCTCGAAATAGGCCGAGGAGCCGCCGACGCTCGTCAGCCGGTGCCCGAGGAGACCACCCGTGCAGGATTCCGCGACGGCCAGCGTGAGCCGGCGCGCGATGAGGAGCCGGCCGACGACGCGCTCGAGCGTGTCGTCGTCGCGGCCGTAGCAGTCGGCTCCCAGCGCCGCGAGGATCTCGGGCTCGACACGCGCCAGCGCCCGCATCGCCTCGTCGGGCGTGGCGCCGCGCGCGGCGAGACGCACCCACACCTCGCCGTCCGCCGGGACCGTGGACACAGAGACGTCACGCGCGGCCGTCTCCGCGCCGCCGAGCCACGCGGCCAGGCGATCCTCGACCTCCGCGAGCGGGACAGAGGCGGTCTTCAGGGTGCGCGTGACACGCGGGTCCCGGCCCGCGTGCGAGCGCGCGAAGTCCGTCAGAAGCGCGCCGAGCGCCGACGGCACCCCGCCTCCGCGCGCCAGGACGACGAACGCCCGCCCCTGCGCCTCGACGGTCCACGCGGGCTCGGCGTCCTCCGCGCGCCACACGGTGGCGCCCTGCGGCAGGAGCGCGAGTCGCTCGGCGCGGCGGTCGAGCGGCCGGTCGCGCCGGCGCGCGGCCTCTTCGAGCCCCGCGAGCATGCGCTCGTTCAGGACGAGCCGCGTGCCGGCGGCGCGCGCCAGCGCGCGGCGGACGACGTCGCCGGCGGAGCCCCCCGGCCCGGCGAGGACCACCGTGAGACCGCCCGGCCCCGCGAGCGCCTGCTCGAGGGCGGCCTCGTCCTCCTCGAGGATCGTCCAGCTGGCGACCGCGATGCTGGCGGCGGCGAGCGCGGCGCTCACGGCGGCGAGATCGCCGGCCGCGCCGGCGGAGGGTGGACCGACGGCGACGAGCCGGACCGTCATGTCGGGCATGTCGGGCTCACGCCCAACCGAGCCCCGCGCGCAGCACCGCGAGGACGAGCAGCGCGTAGAGTCCCGCGACGAGGTCGTCGGCCATCACGCCGAGGCCCCCCGACAGCCGCTGGGCATCGTTCGCGGGAAATGGCTTCCAGATGTCGAAGATCCGGAAGAGCACGAACCCCGCGGCCAGCACCGGCCAGGTCGACGGGAACGGGAGCACGGCGAGGGTCATGCCGGCGACCTCGTCGATGACGATGGCGCCCGGATCCTTCCGCCCGAGCGTCCGCTCGACGCGGTCGGCGGCCCAGATACCCAGCGCCGTGACGGTGACGAGGAAGACGGCGCGGCCCGTACGGGACGGCGGCGCCAGCCAGAGCCCGAGCGCCGTGAGGGCGCTGCCGACGGTGCCGGGCGCCAGGGGCGCCCAGCCCGCGCCGCCCGCCGTCGCGATGAGCAGGGCCAGGCGCGTCACGGAGGGGACGTTCAGGCGCGCTCGCCGACGAGCTCGTAGCCTTCGACGTCGACGACACGAACGCGCGAAAACCGTCCGGGCGCGAAGTCGCCGCGGAGGTGGACGATGCCGTCGATCTCCGGCGCCTGCCCCGCCGTGCGGCCTTCCCACCGGAACGCGGGGTCTTCGGCGGGACCGTCCACGAGGACATCGGTGACCGTGCCGACGAGCTTCGCCTGCTGCTCCCACACAAGCGCGTCCTGGAACTCCTGCACGGCCTGCGCGCGCTCGGCCGCGACCTCGGCCGCCACCTGCCCCGCGAACGCGGGTGACGGCGTGCCCTCCTCGGGCGAGTAGGTGAAGACGCCGAGGCGATCGAAGCGCACCGCGTTGAGGAACTCGAGGAGCCGCTGGAACGCCCCCTCGTCCTCGCCGGGGAATCCGACGAGCACCGTCGTGCGCACGGTGAGTCCCGGAATCGCGGCACGGAACCGGGCGACCACCTCCTGCATCCGGCGCGCGGTGATGGCGCGCCGCATCGACTTCAAGACGCCGTCGTCGCCGTGCTGCACCGGCAGGTCGAGGTACGGCACGACGCGCGCGCGCGCCCAGCGCTCGATCAGCCGGTCGTTGACGTGGGCGGGATGGAGATACATCGGCCGGATCCAGGGCATCCGCGTCTCGCCGAGCGCGTGCAGCAGGTCGGCGTTGTGGCCGTTGCCCGCGAGGTCCCGTCCGTAGGCGAGCGTGTCCTGCGAGACGTGGTTGGCCTCCTGGACGCCGCGCGCGGCGAGCCCGTCCACTTCGCGGACGATGTCGGCGAGCGCGCGGCTCCGGTG
>JBOHQB010000191.1:0-9237 GCA_050731995.1 Candidatus Rokuibacteriota bacterium | reverse complement strand
CTCGACCTCCGGCGACGGACCGCCGGCGGTCGGAGGTCCGGCGAGGAGACCGAGCGCGCGCGCGAGCCGCATCAGCTCGTCCACGCCCGCGACGAAGGTGGCCCGCGCCGCGCCCTCGGCGGGCGCCCGATCGCGCGCGTCGGCCAGCAGGCGCGACAGATCGAACAGGGCGCCGAGTGCCTGCGGCGTGTTGAAATCGTCGTCCATCGCCGCCTCGAAGCGCGCGCGGAGGCCCACCAGCGGCGCGGGCAGCGACGCGGGCGCCGCTGCGCCCCGCAGCGCGAGCGCGTCCTGGGGCAGACGCGCCAGACGCTCGAGAGCCCGGGCGCTCTCGTGCACGCGCTCCTCGGACCACTCGAGCTGATTGCGATAGTGCGTGCCGAGCATCCAGAGGCGAAGCGCGTCCGGATCGTGGCGCTTCACCATCTCGCGGATGGCGAGCGTGTTGCCGATCGATTTGGACATCTTGTCGGCGCCGAAGTTCACCATCCCGTTGTGCAGCCAGTAGCGCGAAAAGGTCTTGCCGGTGTCGGCCTCCGACTGGGCGATCTCGCACTCGTGGTGCGGAAAGATCAGGTCCGTGCCGCCCCCGTGGATGTCGAAGGTCTCGCCGAGATAGCGCATCGACATCACGGAGCACTCGATGTGCCACCCTGGGCGGCCCGGTCCCCACGGGCTCGGCCACGACGGCTCCCCGGGCTTCGCCGCCTTCCAGAGGGCGAAGTCGCGAGGATCGCGCTTGCGCTCGTCCACCTCCACCCGGGCGCCGGCGAGGAGCTCATCGAGGTTCTTGCCCGACAGCCGGCCGTACGCCGGGAAGCGGCGAATCTCGAAGTACGCGTCCCCGTCCACGACGTAGGCGACGCCCTTCGCGATCAGACGCCCGACCAGCGCGATCATCTCGTCGACGTGGTCCGTCGCCTTCGGCGCCACGGTGGGAGGCAGGACCCCGAGCGCCTGCATGTCGGCTCCCTCCGCCTCGATGTAGCGCTGCGCCAGCTCGCTCGCTGGGACGCCCTCCTGATTGGAGCGGGCGATGATCTTGTCGTCGATATCGGTGTAGTTCCGCACCGTTGTCACCCGGAGGCCCCGGTATTCCAGCCAGCCGCGGATCACGTCGAAGACGACCGCGCTCCGCGCATGCCCGATGTGGGAGTAGTCGTACGGCGTCACGCCGCAGACGTAGATGCGCGCCTCGCCCGGCGTGAGCGGCACGAACTCCTCCTTGCCGCGCGTCATCGTGTTGTAGATCCTCACGGAGTCTCCGGGATCACAGGCTCGTCTCGCCCATCGCAGTGTCGCCTCGCCTTCCGCTGCGGCTCCTCCGGCGGGCTGCGCCTCGCACGTCCAGGATCACAGGCTCGTCTCGCCTTCGGCTGCGCCTCGCACTTCCAGGATCACAGGCTCGTCTCGCCTTCGGCTGCGCCTCGCACTTCCACGTCCACACTCACCACCGCCATCGCCGCAATCCCCTCCGCGCGCCCCAGCATGCCCAGCCCCTCCGGGCTCTTGGCCTTCACGCTCACGCAGTCGACCCGGAGTCCGAGCGTTACGGCGAGATTCTTCGCCATCTCGGGCAGGTACGGGGCGAGCTTCGGCACCTGGGCGAGCAGCGTCGCGTCCACGTTGACGACGCGGCCGCCCCGCTCGCCGACGAGGGCCTGGACGCGCCGGAGGAGCTCGAGGCTCGAGATGCCCCGGAACCTCGGATCGGTGTCGGGGAAGTGACGACCGAGATCGCCGAGCGCCAGCGCCCCGAGCAGCGCCTCGGCGACGGCGTGCGACAGGACATCCGCGTCCGAGTGGCCGGTGAGGCCGACGGCGGACGGCACGGTGACGCCGCCCAGGACCAGCGGGCGCCCGTCGGCGAGCGGATGCAGATCCCAGCCGAGACCGACGCGATTCAGTCTCGCCCCCTGGCTCGCGCGCGGCCAAGGTCCGCCGGCGTCGTGATCTTCACGTTCCCGTCGCGGCCTTCCACGACGCGCACGGCGTGGCCGAGGCGCTCCACGAGCATGGCGTCGTCGGTCGCGACGACGCCGTCGCGGCGCGCCTTCTCGTGCGCTTCCCGCAGCAGGGCGGCGCGAAACGCCTGCGGCGTCTGCACGGCCCAGAGCCCAGCGCGATCCACCGTCGCCTCCACGAGCCCGTCGCGCACCCGCTTGACGGTCTCCGCCACCGGCAGGGCACAGATCGCCGCGCCCGTCTCCACCGCCGCGCCCACGACCGCGTCGACGAGCGCCCGGTCGATGAACGGCCGCACCGCGTCGTGCACGACGACGATCTCCGCGTCGGCCGGCGCCGCCTGGAGCGCGCGCCAAACCGACTCGTGGCGCGTGGCGCCGCCCTCCACGACGGTCAGGGGCGCGCCCCGGCCCCGGGCGAGCAGGCGCCGCGCGCGGGCGAGCCACGCCGAGGGAACCGCGACCACGATCGCGACGACCGACGGGTGCCGGCGAAAGTGCCCGACGGTCGCCGCGAGGATCGGCGCCCGGCCGAGACGCAGGAACTGCTTGGGCGTCCGGCTGCCCAGGCGCACGCCGACGCCGCCCGCGGGGACGAGGACCGCCACGCGCGCGCTCATGTCGTGAACAGGATCCCGAGCGCGTCGGAGACGGTGGCGACCCCGCGCGCCGGCAGGGGCAGCGCTTTGGCCTCCGCGATATTGCTCCGCGGCACGATCGCCGAGCGGAAGCCGAGCTGGGCGGCGGCCTTGAGGCGCGCCTCGAGTCCGCTCACCGCGCGCACCTCGCCCGTGAGGCCGACCTCGCCGAGCACGACCGTGTCGCCGGGCACCGGCTTCTCGAGGTAGCTCGAGGCGGCGGCGATGACGATGCCGAGGTCCGCCGCCGGCTCGATCACGCGGCCGCCGCCGGCCACGTTGACGAAGGCGTCCTGGCTGCCGATCGGCAGGCCGGCGCGCTTCTCGAGCACCGCGAGCAGCAGGCAGACGCGATTGTAGTCGGCGCCGAGCACGGTCCGGCGCGGCGTGCCGAATGACGCGCGCGCGACGAGCGCCTGGAGCTCGAGCAGGAGCGGCCGGGTGCCCTCGAGGCTCGCGACGACCACGGAGCCCGGGGCATCCACCGGCCGCTCGGCCAGGAAGAACCCCGACGGGTTCGGCACCTCGGCGAGGCCGGCCTCCGTCATCTGGAAGACGCCGATCTCGTTGGTCGAGCCGAAGCGGTTCTTCACCGCGCGGAGGATACGATAGGCGTGGTGCGACTCGCCCTCGAAGTAGAGCACCGTGTCCACGAGGTGCTCGAGCACGCGCGGACCGGCGAGCGTGCCTTCCTTCGTGACGTGGCCGACCAGGAACGTCGCGATCCCGCGCCCCTTGGCGATCTGCACGAGCCGCGCGCCGCACTCCCGCACCTGCGCGACGCTGCCGGGAGCCGACTCGAGGTCGGGGAGGTAGACGGTCTGGATCGAGTCGATGATCAACGCGCGCGGCTTCACGTCGTCGAGCTGCGCCTGCACGGCTGACAGGTCCGTCTCCGCCCAGAGCAGGAGACCGTCGCCGGCGATGCCGAACCGGTCGGCGCGCATCTTCACCTGCGCCGGTGACTCCTCGGCCGACACGTAGAGCACCGGCCCCATCGTCTGCGCGAGCGCCCGGGCCGCCTGGAGCACCAGGCTCGACTTGCCGATGCCCGGGTCGCCGCCGATCAGCACGGCCGAGCCGCGCACGACACCCCCGCCCAGCACGCGATCGAGCTCGCCGATCCCGGTGCGCGCGCGGTCGCCGTGCTCGACGACCACGTCGCGCAGCGGCGTGGGGCGGGCCGACGGCGACGGACCGCGCCGCCCGCCCCGCGCCGGCGCCTCCCGCTCTTCGACGAGCGTGACGTACTCGCCGCCCGTGCGCAGGCAATCGGGGCACGTGCCGGGCTTGGGGCTGGCGAAGCCGCATTGCTGACACCGGTAGACGCTCCCGCGCGGCGGCTTCATTCGGACTTGGGCGCGGCGAGGCCCCGAATGAGTGTCCGGAGCAGGAAGCTGCGCTGCGTGCCGTCGAGGATGAGGACGAGCTTCTCGTACACGGTGGGATCCACGACCAGGGCGCCGAGCGTGCCCTCGCCCTGGTTGACCTTGTCGGTAATCGCGCGGAGGTTCGCCACGGCGACCTGCAGGTCCTCCGTCGTCTGCCGCAGGCCGCCGGTCCCGCCGTCGTCCTTCAGAAGGGCCCCGAGCGGGCCGCGGCCGCCGGCGAGGCGGTCGGAGAGGTCGCGGAAGTTGCGCGCCACGACGCGCAGATCCTCGAGCACCGGCTTGTACTGTGGATCGAAGAGGAGGCTCGGCAGGATCCCTTCCTCGGCGCCGGGACGGTCCATCATCCGGCCGACCCGGTCCATGGCGGCCACGAAGCGGTTGGCCGCGTCGGTGCTCTGCTTCGCCGTCAGCACCCCCGCCGCCCCCTCGCCGCGCTCGATGCGGTCGAGCAGCGCCTGCGTCGACGCGAGCGTCGCGTTGAGCGATTTCAGCGCCACGGGCTCGTCGTAAATCAGCGCGTGGGCGAGTCCGGGGCCTTTCTCCACCCGCTCGACGACGCGGTCCACGCGCTCGACGGCGCGGCGCGCCGACTCGGCGGTCTGCTTGAAGGTCTCCACGAGGCCGGCGCCCTCCCGCACCATCCCCGCCAGGTCCACCGGCTCCCGCGATCCGACCGTGTCTCCGGCGTTGGTGGGCGGCGCGTCGGCGGTTCCGACGGAGAGCTCGACGATACGGTCTCCGAGGAGTCCCTGCGTCTCGATCCGCGCGACCGAGTTCTTCCGCACGCGGTCGGCGAACTGGCGGCCGATGGTCATGTCCACCCGGACGCGGCCGCCGGGCTGGGCCGGCAGGTCGATGCCGCTGACGCGCCCGATCTGCACGCCCGCCAGGCGCACCGTCGCACCCTCCTTGAGACCGCCGACTTCGGCGAACTCGGCGTGGATCGTGTAGCGGGCCTCGAACAGGCGCGCCCGCGCGCCCAGCGCGTAGATGGCGCCCACGAAGACGGCCAGCGCGACGAGCACGAAGATGCCCACGCGCAGCTTCAGCCGGAGCTCGCGTCGTTCAGAATTCACGCCCAACCACCGTGCCCTTCACAGGCTCGCCTCGCCTTTCCCAGCGTCGCCTCGCCTGCGGCTGCGGCTCCTCCTGCGGGCTGCGGCTCGCACGACCAGGTTCACAGGCTCGCCTCGCCTGCGGCTGCGGCTCGCACTACCAGGTTCACAGGCTCGCCTCGCCTGCGGCTGCGGCTCGCACTACCGTGCCTCCCCCGCGAGGAATGCCTGCACGGCCGGGTCGTCCCCGCTCAGCACGCGAGCGGCGGGCCCGAGCGCGGCGAACCGCCCGTCGATGAGGATCGCGACGCGCTCGCCGACGGTCCGGGCCAGCTCGATGTCATGCGTGACGACGATCGAGGTGTCGCATACTCCGCCGCGCAACTGCAAGATGAGCTCGGAGACGAGCTTCGCGTTGGTCGGGTCGAGCCCCGCCGTCGGCTCGTCGAAGAGCAGCAGCTCGGGCTCGACGGAGAGCGCCCGCGCGATGCCGACCCGCTTGCGCATCCCGCCGGAGAGCTCGGCGGGCAGCAGGCCGAGCACCTCGGGGCCGAGCCCGACGACCGAGAGATTGCGCACGACGTGCTCGCGGACCTCCGCCTCTCTCAGGCTCCGGTGCTCCCGCAAGGGGTACGCGACGTTCTCGTAGACGCTCAGCGAGTCGAAGAGCGCGGCGCCCTGGAAGACGTAGCCCATGCGCCGCCGGAGAGGCAGCAGCTCCTCCTCGCTGAGCCCCTCGATGCTGGTGCCGAAGACCCGGATGCGTCCCGCGTCCGGGCCGATGAGCCCGGCGACCAGGCGGAGCAGCACGGTCTTGCCGGTACCGCTCCCGCCCATCACCACGAGCGTCTCGCCCTTGACGACGGTGAACGTGACGGAGCGCAGCACCTCGACGGTGTCGAAGCCCTTGCGGAGGCCGGTGACATCGACGATGGGGGTGACCACGGCTCAGACCCGGTAGTAGAAGAGCATGAGGAAGAGCTTCGTCAGGAAGAAATCGGAGACGATCACGCCCATCGTGACCTGGACGACGGTCGCCGTCGTCGCGCGACCGAGCCCCTCGGTGCCGCCCTCGGTCGACAGCCCGTTGTAGCAGCCGATGAGCGTGACGATCGCCCCGAAGAAGACCGACTTCGCGAGCCCCATCAGGAAATCCTTGGGCACCACCCAGTAGACGGTCGCATTCCAATAAGCCCACATGTCCACGTTTCGGTCGAGGTACATGGTCGCCATGCCGCCGAGCACGCCGAGGGCGTCGGCGAGCGCGGTCAGCAGCGGAAAGACGACGATCGCCGCGAGCACCCGCGGCACGACGAGGCGCTTAACGTAGTTGACGCCGAGCGTCCGGAGCGCGTCGATCTGCTCGGTGACCTTCATCGAGCCGAGCTCCGCCGTGATGCCGGAGGCGACCTTGCCGCCGACGAGGATCGCGGTGAGCACGGGGCCCAGCTCGCGCAGGATCGCCATCGCGACGAGCGGCCCCACGTAGACTTCGGCGCCGAAGCGCGCCATGTTCACCGCGCTCTGGAGCGCGAAGACCATGCCGGTGAAGACGGCCGCCGTGAGAGCGACGCCGAGGGACCGGACCCCCATCACCTCGATCTCGTGGACGACCAGCCGGAAGTACTTCGGCGGCAGGGCGAGGCTGCGCAGCACCTGGGCCGTCAGCAGTCCGACGCCGCCGTACCAGATCACGGTGCGCATCACGAGCGTGCCCATCCCCGTTCCTCAGTCGGTCGCGAAGCTGTTCACGAAGCGGAGGAAGTCGCCGCGCGCGCCGTCGAACGCCGACGGCTCGGCGACCAGCAGCAGATCGTAGACGCAGCGCGCGTCCCTGAGCGTGTACGCCTCGATCCGCACGGGCGCACCCCCGTCCAGGCGACCCTCGAGGAGGGCGTGCGCGGCGGCGCGCCCGTTCACCGGCGTCTCGCCGTGCTCGACCCAGCGAAGCTCGCGCACGCCGATCAGGAGCTGCCGGCCGAGCACGTCCAGACGACGACGCGCGACGGCCGGGTCGCATTGCGCGTTGGCGAGCATGCCCGCCCGCAGCGTGGCGTGGCGGAGCTCGAGGTCGGCGCGACCGGCGGCGGCCTCCTTCCACTCCGGCCCCGGAACCGTCACGCGGTAGCCGCTCGCCGACCTGAACACGCCGCCCTCGCGCACGTGCGCCCCCGCGCACGCGCCGAGCGCCGCAACGAGGCCGACGATCACCGCCCCGGCGCGCCCGGGCGCCACGGACCCGTCAGCGCTCCGGCGCCGCGCGCTGCTTGTGCCGGCGCCCGAGCTCCTGCAGCACCTCGCGGAGGGGGATCGAGCGCGCGCCGAGCAGCACGAGCGTGTGGAACCAGAGGTCGGCGACCTCCTCGACGACCCGTCGATCCCCCTCACCGCCGAGCGCCGCGGTGATGACCTCGGACGCCTCCTCGCCGATCTTCCGGCAGACGGCCGCCTCGCCCTTGGCAAGCAGCGCGGCGACGTAGGAGCCCGCGACGGGCGAGGCCTTCCGCTCGGCGATGACCCGCTCGAGGCGCTCGAGCATGTTGGCCCCGGCGCCGCCGTCCCGCAGCGCCCGGAAGAAGCAGGTGCGATTGCCCGTGTGACAGGCGACACCCTCTTGGTGCACCTGCACGAGCAGCGTGTCCGTGTCGCAGTCGACGTACACGCCCTGCACGTGCTGCGCGTGGCCCGACGTCTCGCCCTTGCGCCAGAGCGCCCGGCGCGACCGCGACCAGAAGTGCGTGAGGCCCGTCGCGAGTGTCTGCTCGACGGCCTCCCGATTCATCCACGCCACCATGAGGAGCTCGCCCGTGTCGGCCTCCTGGACCACGGCGGGCAGGAGCCCGCGCTCGTCGAAGACGAGCTCCTCGAGTGTCACCGCCGCACCTCGACGCCGCGCTCGCCGAGGTACGCCTTCACCTCGGCGATCGTGTGGATCCCGAAGTGGAAGAGCGAGGCGGCGAGCGCCGCGTCCGCCTGGCCCTCGACGAGCGCGTCGTAGAAGTGCTCGAGGGCGCCGGCGCCGCCCGAAGCGATGACGGGCACGGAAACGGCTTCCGCGATCGCGCGCGTGAGCTCCAGGTCGTAGCCGTCCTTGGTCCCGTCGCGGTCCATACTGGTCAGCAGAATCTCGCCGGCGCCGAGCGCGACCGCCTCCCGCGCCCACTCGACGGCATCGCGCCCCGCGGGATGCCGCCCGCCGTGGGTGTACACCCCCCAGCGGGGTCTGTCTGAAGGGCTCGCCTCGGGCGGGCCTGCCTGCGGCAAGGCCGACACCCTACGGCTCGCACTACCTTCGCGGCGCGCGTCGATCGCGATCACGATGCACTGGCTGCCAAACCGCTCCGCCGCCTCGTGGATCACCTCGGGCCGCGCGAGCGCCGCCGTGTTGAGCGAGACCTTGTCGGCGCCGGCCCGGAGCAGCCGGCGCACGTCCTCGACCTCGCGGATTCCGCCGCCCACGGTGAGCGGCATGTACACGCCCTCCGCCGTGCGGCGCACGACGTCGAGCATCGTCTTCCGGTCCTCGTGCGAGGCGGTGATGTCGAGGAACACGAGCTCATCGGCGCCCTGCGCGTCGTAGGCGAGCGCCGCCTCCACCGGATCACCGGCGTCGCGCAGATCGACGAAGCGCACACCCTTGACGACGCGGCCGTCCTTGACGTCGAGGCAGGGGATAACGCGCTTGGCGAGCATCAGGGCCTCGCCGGGGCGGGCGCCGTCGCCGCCAGCGCGTCGGGCAGCGCGATCGCGCCCGTGTACAGCGCCCGGCCCACCACCGCGCCCTCGACGCCGTCGACCGCCGCCAGCCGGCGGAGGTCCGCCACACTCGCCACGCCCCCCGAGGCCAGGATCGGAATCCCGACGGCGCGGGCGAGCGCAGCGGTCGCCTCGACATTGGGCCCCCGCTCCGTGCCGTCACGACTCACGTCCGTGTAGAGCACCGAGGCGGCGCCCGCGTCCCGCGCGCGGCACGCGACGTCGACGACGGCCGCCTCCGCCGTCTCCGTCCAGCCCTTCACCGCGACACGCTCGCCGTGCGCGTCCACCGCGACGATCAGCCGCTCGCCGAAGCGCCGGCCCGACGCGCGCAGGAATTCGGCGTCGAGCGCGGCGCGCGTGCCGATGACCGCCCAGCGCGCGCCCGCGGCGAGCACCGCCTCGACGGCGGCGAGGTCGCGCAGCCCCCCGC
>JBOHQB010000190.1:0-2639 GCA_050731995.1 Candidatus Rokuibacteriota bacterium | reverse complement strand
CGCGAACTGGGCCGACATCCAGGCGAAGGTCAAGGCGGGCAACATCGATGGGGTCGCGGTGAACGCCGAGGCGCTGGCGCTCACTGCCCGGCAGATCCCGGGCCTGTTCCCCGAGGGCTCGCTCACCGACAAGTCGAAGGCCCAGCCCGAGGTCTGGCAGAAGTGGGACGAGTTCGCCGCCGCGGCGAAAAACCTGGAAAACCGCGCGACGGGCCTTCGCGACCAGGCGATGAAGAAGGACGCCGCGGGAGTCGAGACGACCGTGAAGGACTTCGGCCGTCAGGCGTGCGGCACCTGCCACACGCCGTTCCGCGCTCCGCCGCCGCCGGCACCGCGCTAGCCCGCCAGACCCATCCGCTCCGGGGAGGGCGCGCAACGCGCCCTCCCCGGTGCGCTTCTGCTAGAATCGGCCTTCCGTGAAGCACGACCCGCTCCAGCTCGTCGAGCGCATGCTCGGCGGCGACCGATTGGCGCTGGCACGCCTGATCACGCTGGTCGAGAACGGCGCCCCGGCGGTGCCCGAGATCATGAAGGCGGTCTTCCCGCACGCGCGCGGCGCGTATGTCATCGGCGTCACCGGCCCGCCCGGCGCCGGCAAGTCCACCGTCGTGGATCGCCTCACCGCGCGGCTACGCGCCGAGGGCGCCGCGGTCGGCATCGTCGCCGTGGACCCCTCGAGCCCGATCACCGGGGGCGCGGTGCTGGGCGACCGGATCCGCATGCAGGCGCACACGCTGGACCCCGGCGTCTTCATCCGCTCGATGGCCACGCGCGGCTCGCTCGGCGGTCTCTCGCGCGCGACCGGCGAGGCCTCCCGGCTGCTTGCGGCCGCCGGCTACGCCTGGATCCTCATCGAGACCGTCGGGGTGGGGCAGACGGAGCTCGACATCATGCAGCTCGCGGACACGACGGTCGTCGTTCTCGTGCCCGAGTCCGGCGACGCGATCCAGACGATGAAGGCAGGGCTCCTGGAAGCCGCGGACGTCTTCGCCGTGAACAAGGCGGACCGGGCCGGCGCGCCCGCGCTGATGGCGGAGCTGAAGTTCGCCGCGCATCTCCACTACGCGTCGGCCACGTCGCCGAAGGACATCGACTGGGAGATCCCGGTGCTGTCGCTGGAGGCGCAGAACGACGTCGGCATCGTCGAGCTGCTCGCCGAGATCCGCCGCCACCGCGCGACGCTGGAGGCGGCGGGGGCGCTCCAGGCCCGGCGGCGGCGGCGGCTGCGAGCGGAGGTGGAGGGACTCGTCGTGGACGAGCTCCGCGCGCGCCTCAGGGCGGGGCTGCACGGCGACTCGCTCGCGCGCGTGCTCGACGACGTCGCGGCGGGCAGGACGGATCCGTACTCTGCGGCGGCGGCGCTGCTCCCCATGCTATCGTGGGACCGCTCATGACCCCCGCGGGAACGGCGGCCGTCGCGTTCCGCGACACCTTCTGGAACGTTCCCGGCTGGGCGCAGGTCGCGCTCTACGTCGGGGGCGCCGTCGCCGTGGCGGTGTTCGTGTACGGCTGGTGGCGCCGGATCGCGCTGTGGCGGGGCGGCCGCGCGGAGCCGCGCTTCGATCACCCCGGCGCGCGCGTCGGCCTCGTGCTCGCGCACGCGCTCGGCCAGGCGCGGACGCTCTCGCAGGCCTACCCGGGCGTGATGCACGCGATCATGTTCTGGGGCTTCCTGGCGCTCTTCATCGGCACCGCGCTGGCCACGCTCGACTGGGACGTGACCCTGCCGCTCTTCGACTACAAGCTCCTGAAGGGCCCCTTCTACCTCGGCTACGAGCTCGTGCTCGACATGTTCGGGCTCTTCTTCGTGATCGGGCTCGGCATGGCCGTGTGGCGCCGCTTCGTCGTCCGCCCGGCGCGGACCGACCCGACGGCGCGCTTCGCGGGCGTGCTCCTGCTGCTGCTCGTGATCAACGTCACGGGGTTCGTCATGGAGGCGTGCCGGCTCGGCGCGGTGGCGCCTGCGTGGGCGCCGTGGTCGCCGGTCGGCTGGGCGCTCGCGCAGGCGATGGTCGCCGCCGGCATGTCGGAGGCGGCCCTGCGCGCGACGCATCTGTCGGTGTGGCTCTTCCACGCCGTCCTCTCGCTCGGCTTCGTGGCGATCGTGCCCTTCACATATTTCCACCACCTGCTGACGACGCCGCTGAACATTTTCTTCTCGAAGCTCGGGTCGCGCGGCGAGATCCACAAGATCGAGAACATCGAGGAGGCCGAGACCCTCGGGATCTCGAAGCTCGAGGAGTTCTCCTGGAAGCGCCGTCTCGACTTCGACGCGTGCGTCGAGTGCGGGCGGTGCCAGGACGCGTGCCCGGCGTACCTGTCGGGGACGCCGCTCAGTCCCAAGCAGATCATCGTGAAGCTCAAGCGTCACATGCACGGCGAAGCGGCGGGCCCGATCCACGGCGAGCTGATCCGGGCCGAGGAGCTCTGGGCGTGCACGACGTGCATGGCGTGCGTGCAGGAGTGCCCCGCCTTCATCGACATCGTGGACACGATCGTGGACCTGCGCCGGTATCTCACGTTGTCGGAGGGCGCGCTGCCGTCGACGGCGCGGCAGTCGCTGCAGAACATCCAGCGCGCGGGCAACCCGTGGGGGCTGGCGGCGGGCGAGCGGCTGGCGTGGGCGCAGGGGCTGGACG
>JBOHQB010000189.1:0-3389 GCA_050731995.1 Candidatus Rokuibacteriota bacterium | reverse complement strand
GCCATCGGCAGCGGGGACCCGCGCGGAAGAGTGGCTCAAGGGAAGAGTCGGAGCCAGCCGATGCTGTTCGGTTTGTGGGGAATCGGAGTGTCGAACAGTCCAGGTGGGAGAAACTGTGTTCGAGGCGATTCCAGAGAATCTCTTTCTGAAGGCCGCGCTCGTCGCTGCCTCTCAGTTGTACTGAGCAGCGAGTGGGCGGCGGCTAACTACTTTCCGGTGCGAAATGGATAGATGCAACGACGTCGTCTCGCGGTACACGGTACTTGGGCGGTGTCGTTCGTCTTACTTTTCGCTTCCGCCTGGCGATCGCCGCTCATCGGGACCGTCGCGCACCTCGCGGCCCCGCGCGGGCGAGCGCGCGCAGGTTGTTGGCGATCACCCCGAGCCCGACCCAGCGTTCCATGCCCTGCGGGCCGCGGTAGCGACAGCGCCTGAGGCCATGACACCGTTTGACGGCACTGATCCGACCTTCGGACCCGGTGCGCCAGCGCAGGGCGCGGCGATACCAACGCTGGCGTCGCGGCGGATGCCGAGCGGGCGCGGGGCGACCACGCCGGGGCAGAACCACGCGTTGGACACCACGCGCCGTCGCGGCCCGCTCGTTGGCCGACGAGGCGAACCCGGCGTCGGCGACGGCCAGACGAGGCGCCCGACCAAACAGCGCGAGGTGGCGGTCCAGCGCGGGCACCCAGAGGTCGGCGTCGGGCACCCGGGTGGGGCAGACGTGATAGTCGGTGATGATCTGGCCCTCGGCCTCCTGGATCTTCACGACCTTGCCGAACTCGGTGGGCTTCGCCGCCTTGCCCTTGCGGATCACCTCGGTGTGCGGTTCGAAGAGGCTCAGGAGCTTGTCCGGGTGATGGGTGTCACCCTGGAGGACGCGGGCCCGCGTCTGCGCGAGCACGCGGCGGACCAAGCCGGCGGTCTCCTCGAGCTTCCGCCCGAGGTCCGCCACCAGTCCCCTGCGCGCGCGGGGGACCTGCTGGCCCACCGTCGCGGCCTGACGAAGGACGGCTCGCGTGATCGCCATCACTTCGCGGTACAGCGTGGTCACCCGCGCGTTGCGCGTCGCCTGGGCGGTCGGCGAGCCGCGGCCGGCGGCGCGGCTGCGCTGGACGATCTCGAAGACGCGGCGGGCGACGCTCCGCGTGCGATCGCGGACACGCACCGCGTCCGCGCCGACGCGCGTCGCCAGACGCTTCAGGGTCCGGGTCAGGACCCGCACCCCGTCGGCGAGGAGCGAACTGTCGGTCGGATAGTGGATGTTGGTCTCGACCACGGTCGTGTCGACGCGCAACCGGGCGCCGCGGGTCACGTGCCGCCGCCGGGCGACCTGTACGAGCCGCTCCAGGATGGGCCTGAGGGTTTCGGGGCCGATGAGCTGGGCGAGCCGAATCAGGGTCTTGGCGTCGGGGACCCGTTCGCAATCGATGCGGCAGAAGGCCCGGTAGACGAGGCTGCCCCGGACCTCGCGCTCACATTCGTCGAAACTCCAGTCGCGGAGATGCTTGAGCAGGAGCAGGCGCAGCACGACGGTGGCCGGCGTCCCGAGACGCCCGCGGCGGCCGCTCAGCGGGTATCGGCGGCGGAGGGCGGCGTCAAGCAGGTCAACGAGGTCATCATCGTCGAGGACCGCGTCGATCGTCCGGAGCTCGGCGTCCCAGAGCTTGTCCCCGTCAGGCAGCAGCACTTCGAAGACGCTGCGTTGCGCATACGCGCGACGGACCATGGCCCCTCCACGGAGAGCGGTCGGCTTCGGTGCGCTGTCGGTGAGAACGTGAGCACGAGCATCACACATGACGATGGCGCCGCACCGGAGCTCGCGTCAAGGAAATTGCGCGTTCTGCCAGCGGCCGGACGGCGCTCACCGCGAAACACGCGGGCGAACGCCATCAGTTTCGCACCGGAAAGTAGCTACCCAGTCCGTCCGCGATGTTCACGAGCTCCTCGTACTCCTGCATCCAGTAGCGCGTGTCCTTGAAGTTGGGGAAGGCGGGCGGGAAGGACGGATCCTCCCAGCGCCGGGCGATCCAGCCCGAGACGTAGATGATGCGCAGCGCGCGCAGCGGCTCGCAGAGCGCCAGCGTGCTCCGGTCGAACTCGCGGAAGACCTCGTAGCCCTCCAGCAGGTCGAGCCGCATCTGCTTGGCCTCCTCGGTGTCGCCGCGCGCGAGGAGCCAGAGGTCCTGGACGGGCGGGCCCATGAGGCAGTCGTCGAAGTCCACCAGGATCGGCCCGTCCTTGGCCCAGAGGATGTTGCCCCAGTGCAGGTCGCCGTGGATTCGCTGCGGCGGCACGGCCGCGAGCGGGGCGGCGACCTTGTCCACGATCTTCAGGGCGACGTCGCGGTAGCGCGGGGCGAGCGAGCCGGGGATGAAGTCGCCGGCCATCAGCACGTCGAGCGGCTCGTGGAGGTAGTGCCGCACGTCGAGGCGCGGCCGGTGGGGGGCGGGGCGCGCGGCGCCCACGGCGTGCATGCGGCCGATGGTGCGGCCGATGCGCCGGCGGTTCTCGGCGTCCAGCTCGTCGAGCGTGCGCCCGCGCACCTTGGGGAACGCGGCGTAGAGGATGCCGTCGATCTCGTTGAGGGTCGTGCCCGTGCCGAGGTCCATCGGCGCGACCGCGGGCACCTCGGAGGCGACGAGGTCGGCCAGGAACCGGTGCTCGTCCTCGATCGTCGCGCGCGACCAACGCCCCGGCCGGTAGAACTTCACGACGACGCGACTCTCGTCCTCCAGCTCGACCTCGTACACGCGGTTCTCGAACGCGCGCAGCGGCAGGCAGCGGCCGGTCGAGCGCAGACCGCCGGCCTCCACCGCCTGCAGCACGCGGTCGGGCGTGAGCGAAAAGAAGGTCGTCACGGGCTCGGCGGCCACGAGGGGAGATCGTACCATCGGGCTCGGCGCGGCCGCGCGCTTGTCCAGCAGACGGTTGCAAACGGGGGTATAGTTCTCCCGTGCCTTCCCCCCGGCACCGTTTCGCTCTGATTGGCTCAGCCCTCGTGGGTGTCTTGGCGCTGCTGCCCGGCCCGCCCGCCTTCGCCGGCACCCCGACCGATCGCCTGCGCGAGTTCTTCGGCTCGGTGGACGCCGTGCTGGCGGACTCGTCGGTCGCCCCGCTCGACAAGGTCGCGCGCGCCAAGCGCCTCGTGACCGACATCGCCGACGTCCGCGGCGCTGCCACCGCCGCCATGGGCTCCGCGTGGCACGAGCGCACGACGGCCGAGCGCGAGGAGTTCACGCAGCTGTTCGCCGAGCTGCTCGAGCGCGCCTACGTCGGGCGCCTGGCCGGCACGGTGAGCGCGGGCAGCGGGGTGGCGATGCGCTGGAGCGGCGAGACCGTGGACGGCGACGAGGCCATCGTGACCACCGGGCTGCGCGCCCGCGACG
>JBOHQB010000188.1:0-2071 GCA_050731995.1 Candidatus Rokuibacteriota bacterium | reverse complement strand
CCGGCTGGCCACGCCCTTCGCGCTGCGTTCGGTCGAGCCTCCGGTCTCCGACGTCGTCGGCCGCGCCGTCACGGGCGTGGACCGACTCGGCAAGCGCATCGTGCTGGCGCTGGAGGACGAGCGCTTCGTCGTCATCCACCTGATGATCGCGGGGCGGCTGCACTGGAAGGGACCAGGCGGAGGAACGGTGCCCCTCAAAAGTAGAATCGGGGTGGCCGCGTTCGCCTTCAGCACCGGGACGCTGATCATGACGGAGGCGGGGACGAAGAAGCGCGCGGCCATTCACCTGGTGCGCGGCGCGGGCGCGCTGGCCGAGCACGATCCCGGCGGCCTCGAGCCCCTCGAGGCGAGCCTCGCGGCCTTCGGCGCCGCGCTCGCCGCCGAGAGCCACACGCTCAAGCGCGCGCTCACCGACCCCGCGCTCTTCAGCGGCATCGGCAACGCCTACGGCGACGAAATATTGCATGCGGCGCGGCTGTCGCCGGTGAAGCTCACGCGCGCGCTCGCGCCCGACGAGACGGCGCGGCTCTGGGAGGCGACGCGCGCAACGCTGGCCGACTGGGTCGAGCGCCTGCGCCGCGCGGCCGGTGGAGAATTCCCGGAGGGCGTGACGGCGTTCCGCCCCGGCATGGCCGTGCACGGCCGCTTCCGCCAGCCGTGCCCCGCCTGCGGGACGCCCGTGCAGCGTATCGTGTACGCGGAGAACGAGACCAACTACTGCCCCCGCTGCCAGACCGGCGGCCGGCTGCTCGCCGACCGCGGGCTGTCGCGCCTGCTCAAGCGGGACTGGCCGCGCACGCTCGACGAGCTGGAGCGCCACGTGGCCGCCCGGCGAGGAGGAGAGAGACCGTGAGTTTTCGCTTCGTGACCCAGCCCGAGATCCGCCGCGAGGCCCGCAAGGCGCTGCCGCGCGAGGTGTGGAACTTCGGCGACGGCGGCACCGAGACCGAGACGACCCTGCGGCGCAACCGCAAGGGGCTCGGCCGCCTGGCCATCCGCCAGGACATCCTGGTGGACGCGCGCGTGATCGACACGGCGACGTCGCTCGCGGGCGTGCCGCTCTCGTGGCCCGGGGTGATCGCGCCGATGGGCGGCCTCGTGCTCTTCCACGACGAGGGCGACGTCGAGATGGGCCGCGGCGCCGAGCGCGCCGACACGCTGCAGTTCCTCTCGGGCGCCACCGGCTGGCCCGTGGAGGCCGTGGCCGCCGGCAGCAAGGGCCCGAAGATGTTCCAGCTCTACCACTTCGGCGACCGCGCGTGGGTGGCCGACCTGCTCGCGCGCGTGGAGGCGTCCGGCTATCTCTCCGTCTGCCTCACCGTCGACGTGCAGGTCTACAGCCGGCGCGAGCGCGACATCCTGGCGCGCTGGAGCCCGCGCGAGGCGATGTCCAACGCGCCCAATCCCCGGGGACCCGACCCGAACTATCCCGCGCGGCTCACGTGGGACGACGTGGACTGGCTGAAGAAGACGACGCGGCTGCCGCTCGGTCTCAAGGGGATCATGACGGCGCAGGACGCCCGGCGGGCCGTCGAGCACGGAGTCGAGATCGTCTGGGTCTCCAACCACGGCGGGCGCCAGCTCGACCAGACGCAGGCGGCGATCGACGCGCTGCCGGACGTGGTCGACGCCGCGGCCGGCCGCGCCGCCATCGTCGTGGACGGCGGCTTCACGCGCGGGACGGACGTCCTCAAAGGCCTCGCGTGCGGCGCCGACGTCGTCGCCGTCGGACGGGGGGCGCTCTGGGGCCTCGCCGCGGACGGCGCCGACGGCGTCGCCCGCACGCTCGAGCTCCTGCGTGACGAGATGCGTATCGCGATGGCGCTCTCGGGCCACGTCTCCGTCAAGGCACTCGCGCGCGACGTTGTCTTCCGCGTCGAGTAAGATGGGGGGCCCCGAGATGGTCCCCCGGCTCGTCAAGCGAAGGGGGCTACGCCCCCCTCGGACTCCCCCGGCCAACGCTCGGACGCGCCCATGCTGCGCCGTGGCGCTCCTCGACGACCCGCGAGCATTCTAGTGGGGCTCCGGCGCGCGTCGCCGGCGCGCGTGCGGGCGCTGCTCGCGCGCGAGC
>JBOHQB010000187.1:0-9030 GCA_050731995.1 Candidatus Rokuibacteriota bacterium | reverse complement strand
GACAGCCACAGCGTGTCGTCGGCGTCATAGCCGAACTGCGGGTGGTGGGTGCCGAAGCAGGTGTCGATGAAGCCGTACTTCATCGTCTTGGGGTCGAGCATCGAAACCTGGCGTCCCGAGCGGTCGAGCGGGAACACCTTGGCCGAGGGATGCTCCGAGCCCTTCTTGCAGAAGGCTGGATTCTCGATGCCGCGCACGGCCGCGGCAAACCACACCCGGCCCTTCTTGTCGAACATTCCGTTGTGGTTGTTGGCCCGCTGGCTCCAGATCTTCTCGTCGCCCCAGTAGGGCGAGGGCTGCATCGGCTTCATGGCGGCGGAGGCATGGAAGGGTGGTCCGAACGATTCGGGCGCGTTCGGATCCGCGACCGGCATCTTGAAGAACGTCGCCTTGTGCGTCTTCGGATCGAGGATGGGCATATCGTCGGTCGAGTATTCGGGCGAGCCGTAGAGCGGACCGTGGGCATTGACGGTCGGATAGCGCCGGTCCGAGGAGATCAGATCGTGCACGAAAGTCTTCTCCGTGCCCCACTCCCACGAGGTCACGACGATGTTGCGCTCGATGCCCTGCGGCCGCGGCGGCTTGTGCTTGGGCAGCTCACCCTTGGCGACGCGGTCGGTCCAGTCGCCGAAATACTTGAACGGCACGCCGCCGAGCTGCACGGCGAGCCGGTTCATCATGAACTCGCCCGTTTGCCCGGACGCGATGCGGCGCGCCCACGCTTCCGCCCCTGACTTGAATTCACCGAGCGCGCCCGGGATCGTGCGCGTCGATTCCTGACCGAGCTGATGGCAGCCGATGCAGTCGGTATTGTTCATCCGGTGGCGCCAGGTCTCCTGGGTAATGTTCTTCGGGATATCGGTCGTGCCGCCAAAATCCTTCGCCGGCGGAATCTTCATCATCGTGTACCAGTAGAGAGCCGGATAATAGTGCGCCGCCGACCGCTCGTCCGGCGCCGGCACCGCGGTGAGATTGAGCTGCTGGCCGGGCTTTGCGCGCACCTTGGGCGAATCCACCAAACCGTAGCCGCGCACCCAGACGCTGTAGCTCGCTGTCGGCAGGTCGGGAATGACGTAGCGCCCCTGGCCGTCGGTGACGACCATCTTAGCGTACTTCGTCGGAAGCTCGGTGGTCTCCGCGATCACCCACACGCCGGCTTCCGGCCCCCTCGGGCTGCGCACGACGCCGCCGATATCGTCGTTATCGATGGGGACCCCCGCGGCCTGCTGAGCGGCAAGCCGGCCCGGAGCGAGGATCAGAAGCGCGGCAAAGGCGAGGGCCGCCGCGCTCAGGTGCAACGCTCTTATCCTGTGCATGTTGATCCCCCTTTCGTCGTTTCACGGCACCATTGGGCGGAGTGGCGCAAGGGTATTCCCAGACGGAGCAATGCGCCAGACGCAATTACGGTCGGCGACGCGCGCGGCGGTATGCTGTCGCACGAGCGTTGATCCTCGTTGAGAGGACGCTTCTCATTGAGCGCAGCTTCTCTCACGGCGAAGTCACCACCACCAAGACCGGCGAGACGCGCCGGGTGGACATGAGCCAGAAGCTCGCCCGGGCGCTCCGCCGGCTCGAGACCGCGCGCGCCGAGGAGAAGCTGCGTCGCGGCGTGAAGACGCTCCCGCCCTGGGTATTTGCCTTCGGAGGCCGGCACGCCGATGGATCTCTACAACGCGACGCGCGTCTTCAAGCGCGTGCTCAAGGCCGCGGAGCTCCCGAACTTCCGCCTCTACGACCTGCGCCACACGTTCGCCTCGCAGCTCCTGGAACGGGGCGCGCCGATCACGTACGTCGCCGCGCAGCTCGGGCACGCGAAGCCCACGACGACGCTCCAGTGGTACGCGCACTGGCTCCCGACGAGCCGACGCAACTACGTCGACGCGCTGGATGCCGAGGAGAGACGCTCAGAGGTTGTTGCGGAGGGCGTCGAGACGGCATTGGAGACGTCCGTGCCAGCCCGACATGGCACCAATCGGGCACCATTTCGACAAACGTCGAAGGATCCCGAGCTGGCAATGTGGAAAAAGGTTGGCTCCCCGGGCTGGGCTCGAACCAGCGACATCCTGATTAACAGTCAGGCGCTCTACCGACTGAGCTACCGGGGAGTGTGCGGCAGCCCTTGATTCTACAATAGGTTACCGCGATCCGTGAGGCTCAGCCGCGCCGCTGCGCGACGACGCGGTAGCGCTCGGGAATGTTGTCGCGGCGGTCGGTCCAGTGCGCGGTCCCCTGCTCGTCCGTCCACGTCCAGAGCTCGCGCGGCGCCGACGGCGCCTGCTGCGGCTCGGGCGCCGCCGACGGCGGGTCCGGCGGCGGTGCGGACGGGGCTCCGGACGGCGGTGGCGGTGGTGCGGGCGGCGCGTTCGGGATCCACACCCACTGATAGGCGCTCGTCATCCCGTCGCCGTAGAGCACATAACGTCCCGTCGCGTAGTAGACGACTCGCACCAGGGGCGGCTCCATCGACGGCGGTGCATACGCCACGGCGGGCGCCGGGGCGTAGTAGGTGGGAGCCGGGTACACGACTCCGGAGACGAACCCGAACGGAAAGAGGATCGTGGATCCCGGAACACGATGGCGGTGGTGCGTGTGCCCGTTCCCGTGATGGCCGTCGCGCCGGCCGTCGTGGGGACCGTGACGATGGCCGGGGTGGTGCTGCGTTCGGTTGACGCCCGCGGAGGCATCGATCAAGCGGCGGCCTTGGGCGCCGGCGGGCGCCGACGACAACAGAAGCGCGACGACCACGAGCGCGTGCGCTTTACTCCATCTCACGCCGGCCCTCCAGCGCCTTCGACAAGGTGACCTGATCAGCGTACTCCAGATCGCCGCCGACCGGCAGCCCCCGGGCGATGCGGGTGAGCCGCACGCCGAGCGGCCGCAGGAGCTTGGCCAGATAGAGCGCGGTGGCCTCGCCCTCGACGTTCGGGTTCGTGGCCAGGATGACCTCGAGTACGGCCCCGGCCTCGAGGCGGAGCAGGAGCTCGCGTACCTTGAGGTCGTCCGGCCCGATGCCGTCGAGCGGCGAGAGCGCGCCGAGCAGCACGTGGTAGCGGCCCCGGTACTCGCCCGTGCGCTCCATGGCCAGGAGGTCGTTCGGCTCCTCCACGACGCACAGGGTCTTGTCGTCACGCGCGGGGTCGGCGCAGAGGCGGCACGGGTCGACGTCCGTGACGTTGAAGCACGTCGAGCAATAGATGATCGCGTCCTTCACCGCGGTGAGCGCGGACGAGAGCTCGCGCACCTCATCGGCGGGGCGCTTGAGCAGAAAGAACGTGAGGCGCTGCGCCGTCTTGGGACCGATGCCCGGCAGCCGCTGCAGCGCGTCGATCAGCCGCGAGACGGGCTCGGGGTAGTACGCCACCTTACATGCCGAGGCCGGGGATCTTCATCCCGCCGGTGAGCTTGCCGAGCTCCTGCTGGACCATCTCGCGAGACTTCCGGAGGGCTTCGTTGCACGCGGCGAGCACGAGGTCCTCCAGCATCCCGACATCGTCGCGGCTCACGACCTCGGGATCGATCTTGATCGAGAGGATCTCCTGCCGGCCGTTCGCCTCGACGGTGACCATGCCCCCGCCCGCCGTTGCCTCGACCGTCCGCTTGCCGACCTCTTCCTGCATCGCGGCCATCTGCTGCTGCAGCCGCTGCGCCTCCTTCATGATGTTGCCGAACCCCTTCACTGACCCTCTCCTTCCGGCGCGCGGGGCCTCACCGCGACCACTTCGCCCTGGAACACGCTGACGGCCGCCTGCACCGCGGGGTGCGCCTGGATGTCGTTCCCCTCGGCCGCGCCCGTGACCCTGTAGCGCTCGGCGCCGGCCATGTGCCGTCGGAGCGCCTGAACGACCAGCTCGCGATTGGCGTTGTCGGCCAGCATCTCACGGTGGAAGTGATTGCCCGTCAGGTTGACGGTCAGCTCGCCGTCGGCGACGGGCCCGGGGCGAGCCTGCGCGAGCACGGCGCCGAGCGTCGGCTTCTTGCGCATGACGTCGTCCACGACGCGGCGCCACACCGTGTCCGCGTCGTCATCCGCCGGCGACGGCCGGGCGTCCTCATCGCGGGACGCCGGCGCCGCCGGTTTCGCCGGCGGTGCCGCGGCCGGGGAGCGGCGCGGCTCCCGGGGCTCGAACGACGGGCGCGGCGGCGCCGCATCCGGCAGCAGGCTCTCCTGCACCTGCGCGGACGGGCTCCCGACGGCGGCCGGCGGCGAGCCGAGACGCTGCCGCACCTCCTCGACCCGTTTGAGGACCTCCTCGAGGGCCAGGGGAACCGGCCGGCGTGTCGCGCGTACCGCCGCGATCTCGAGCTCCACGCGCGGGTGCGGCGACTCGCGCATCGCCGCGTCGGCGTCGAGGAACGCGCGCAGGAGGTAGAGCAGCTCGTCGAGCGCGGCTCCCTCGCCGAGCTTCCGGAGCGCGTTGCCCTCCGCATGCGTGACGTCCGCGAGCTTCGCGGTCGGCGCGGCCTTGAGCACCAGCGCCCGGCGCAGGAGCTCGATCACGTCGCGCGCGAAGGCCTGCAGATCCTCGCCCTCGCGCGCCGCGCGGTCGATCGCCTCCAGCGCCGCGGCGCTGTCGTGCCCGACCAGCGCGGCGGCGAACGCGTCCACCTCGGCGGGCGCGGTCGCGCCGAGCAGGCTCGCCGTCGCCTCCGCCTCGAGCCGACCGTTGCCGTAGGCGATCGCCGTGTCGAGCAGCGACAGCGCGTCGCGCAGCGAGCCCTCGGCGGCCCGGACGATCACCGGCAGCGCCGCGGGCTCGAACGGAATCTGCTCCTCGCCGAGGATCCGCTCGAGCGTCGCCGCGAGCGCGTCGGGGGCGATGGGGCGGAAGTCGAAGCGCTGGACCCGCGAGAGCACCGTCGCGGGGATCTCGCGCGGGTCGGTCGTCGCCAGCACGAAGACGATGTGCGCCGGCGGCTCCTCGAGCGTCTTCAGCAGCGCGTTGAACGCCGCCTCGGTGAGCTGGTGCACCTCGTCGATGATGTAGACCTTGTGGCGGCCGCGCGCGGGCGCGTACTTGACGTTCTCGCGCAACGTCCGGATCTCCTCGATGCCGCGGTTGGAGGCGCCGTCGATCTCGATGACGTCCACGGTGTTCGCGTCGGCGCACGCGGCGCACCGGCCGCACGCCTCGGCGCCGGCCCGCTCCAGGCAGAGGAGCGCGCGCGCGAGCAGCCGCGCCGTCGTCGTCTTGCCGATGCCGCGCGGCCCGGCGAAGAGATAGGCGTGCGCGATGCGGCCCGAGGCGAGCGCGTTCTGGAGCGTGCGCATGATCGCGTCCTGCCCCACGACCGCGTCGAACGTCCGCGGCCGCCACTTCCGCGCGAGGACCTGGTAGGCCATCAGGTGACCGTGCACCCTCCTTCGAACGCGCCGCACCGCGATCTCCCCGCGAAGCCGGCTCGGGTCAGGTACTCCCACGACACACGAGAGGGTCGCCTTACCGTTGCTCCCTTCCGGGCCTGGCGGGGTTCGACGATTCTCGTTGCGCGGGGCCCAACCTTCAACACCGCCCCGTGAGGCTCACTCGACACGACACGCCCTCGAGAGGGAATTCGACCCCGCTGAAGCGGATTGCGGGTTACAGGGCACCGCTAACTCCCCGTCTAGCACGGCCACATCGCGAAATCCGCGCCGACCAATGTCTGCCCGAACGTCAAGCCGCGGAGCCCCGCGAAGCGGCTCCGACGGCAACAAGACTGGCGGAGAGGGTGGGATTCGAACCCACGGTGCGCGTTGCGGCGCACTCACGATTTCCAGTCGTGCCAGTTCGGCCACTCCTGCACCTCTCCCCGAACCACGACCCAGAAAGATTGGCGGAGGGGAGAGGATTTGAACCCCCGAGGGGCTTACGCCCCTATCCGATTTCGAGTCGGACGCCTTCAACCGGGCTCGGCCACCCCTCCGCATTACCGTCTCGTCTCAAAGAACTCTTTCAGCAGCGCCGCGCTCGCGCGCGCGAGCACGCCGCCCGTCGTCACCACACGATGGTTCAACCGTCGATCATCCAGCAGCCGGTACAGCGACTCCACCGCGCCCGCCTTCGGATCCGGCGCGCCGTACACCACACGCGCGACGCGCGCCTGGAGCGCGGCGCCGCAGCACATCGCGCACGGCTCCACCGTGGCGTAGAGCGTGGCCTCCGTCAACCGGTAGTTCCGCGCCCCCGCCGCCGCCGCGCGCAGCGCCAGCACTTCGGCGTGCGCCGTGGGATCGGCGAGCGCGACCGGCGCGTTGTGCGCCCGCGCGACGATCACGCCGCCGATCACGACGACGGCGCCGACCGGCACCTCGCCGGCGGCCATGCCCCGTCTCGCCTCCGCGAGGGCCTCGCGCATGAAGCCCTCGTCGGAGGGAGAGTGGTGCGCCCTAGAGGATTCGAACCTCTGGCCTTCGGATTCGTAGTCCGACGCTCTGTCCACCTGAGCTAAGGGCGCGTGGCGGAGAGGCAGGGATTCGAACCCTGGACAGAGCTTTTGGCCCTGTAACCGCTTAGCAGGCGGCTGCCTTCGGCCGACTCGGCCACCTCTCCAACGGCAAAGCCTAAGTAGTATACAACCCATGACCACGAGCCGACCCGACGACCTTCCCCCGATTCCCGACGACCACGCGGCGACGATCCGCGACGATCCGTGGGCCAGCACGCTCGGCCTCCGCTACCAGGAGATTCGCCGAGGTTACTGTCGCGTGAGCCTGGATCTCCAGCCGCACATGGTGAATTTCCAGGGCTATCCGCACGGCGGCGTGATCTTCAGCCTCGCGGACATCGCCTTCGGCGCCGCCTGCAACTCGCACGGCGAGCCCGCCGTCGCGCTCAGCGCGACCATCGCCTACGTCGCGGCGGTCGAGCCGCGCGCGACGCTTGTGGCCGAGGCGCGCGAGGTGCGGCAGGGCCGCCAAGCGGGGTGTTACGAGGTCGAGGTCCGCGCCGCGGACGGACGGCTCGTCGCGGCCGGCCCGTGACGGTGCCGCGCGCACCGAGAGCGCGGCCGACTAGAGTCCGGTGCGGCGGCCCGCGTCGCGGTACACGCACCACGGGCAGAGGGGCGCGCCGCCCGGCGGGGCGGGCTGCTCGAGGACGGAGAGCGTCTCCGCGAGGAATCCCAGGAAGGCGCCGTCGTCGCGCGGGACCTCGATCCACGCGAGCCCGCCCGAGAGGGCGACGGACCCCTCACCCGCCGGCGAGAACTTCGCGGGCTCGAAGACGAGCAGCCCCAGCCGGCTGACCGGCCCCAGCCCGAGCCCGCCGGGCTTGGGATGCTCCAGCGCCCAGGCATAGGCGTGGAGCTGGCGCGCATAGAGCGGGATCTGGCCGGCCCTTCGCTCGGAGGTCTTGAAGTCCACCACCGCGTACGTCCCGTCGTCGAGCCTGACCACCGTGTCGAACCGCCCCCGCACGAAGCAGCGCAGGATCGCGTCGGGCGTCTGGACGGCGATCGCCTCCGACTCCACCCAGCGCTCGCCGTAGTCGAAGACGCCCGCCGGCATTTCCGGCGCCACGCCGTCGGTGCGCCGGCCGTGGAAGCTCTGGCGCATCTGCTCGTCGATGACCGAAAAGATCTTCGGCATCGGCGAGCGGGGGCGCGGAAAGTCCAGCGCCACCTTCAGGTAGAAGCAGCGCTTGCATTCCTCCCAGAGGAACGCGAAGTCGGAGGGGCTCAGCTTCCAGACGCGACTCGACACGACGCTATCCCGCCGCGATCACGTGCGTGGATGGCGGAGGGCGAGGGATTCGAACCCCCAAGGGCCTCGCGGCCCGGTGGATTTCAAGTCCACTGCCTTACCAATTGAGGCTAGCCCTCCGTGCCCTCCGATTGTCGCACGGAGGCTGATCGCGCCTCGAACTGGTCGAGCCACGCGTTGATCGCGCGGGTATGGAGATCGACGAGCGCGTCCACCTCGGTGGGGACCGCGAGGCCGTGCTCGCGGCAGTAGGCGGCCACGGTTGCGTCCACGTCGAAGAACGACGAGGCGAGCGCGCCCGCGTCCATCTCGTCCATCTCGGCGCGCCGCTCGTAGCGCTGCTCGCTCTCCTCGGGCGCGACCCGCTCGAGCAGCGCCGCCATCCGCTCGTAGACCTCACCGTAGCGGTCGCTCATCGCGAAGTACGGCGCGAGCCCCTGCGCGTCGAGGTAGTCGCCGACCGTGCCCTTGTCGCCGTAGAGGCCCGCGGTCTGGGGATGCGGCTCCAGGTGGCCGAAGCTCTCGCGGCCTTCGGGATCTACCCAGCGCGCCAGCGGATAGATACGGCAGGCCAGTGGACGATCGGGGTGCACGGTGCAGCCGCGCTCGGAGAGGAAGCCGCACGCACCGTCCAGCCGGGTCTGCAGCACGGTGCCGCCCGCCTCGGTGTGGCGGGCGAAGAACTCGGTGGTCGTCAGTCCCAGCCTGCGAGCGAGGCGCAGGCCCTCGTACGGCCCCACGCGAATCGCCTTGTTGTAGCAGCAGCGATTGCACGCGTTACAGACGTACGAGAACCGGCTGCCTCGCTCGAGGCTGAAATCGACCTTGGCCAGGAGATCACGGTACGGAATGGCCGTGCCCCCGCCGACGGGCTGCGCCTACTGCTTGCCCTCGGCCTTGCCCTCACCCTTCGCGGCGCCCTTGGCCTCGCCCTTCGCGGCGCCCTTGGCCTCGCCCTTCGCGGCGCCCTTGGCCTCGCCCTTCGTCTCGCCCTTCGCCTCGCCCTTGCCCTCGGCCTTGCCCTGGGCAATGGAGTCGGCGGGCCGGTAGCCCATGGCGGCGCCGAAGGCGGCCACCGCGGCGACGAGCTTCAGCGTCTCGCGCCGGGTGAGCCCGGACTCCTCCGGATCACTGGACTGCTCATACGGGTCGGTCATCGTACCCTCCTGGCCAAGTTTCGAACCGCCGCACCCGGCGGCAGACGTGCAAAGTAGCACAAATGTTGGGCGTTCGGCAATGCCCCGGACGCTCGGTTTCAGGCGTCTTCGCCCCAGGAACTTGTCGAAGCTCCGTCTCGCATCTGCGTAACGCAGATGCACGTGTACCGGGTTCCCGTGCGGACGGCGCTA
>JBOHQB010000186.1:0-9598 GCA_050731995.1 Candidatus Rokuibacteriota bacterium | reverse complement strand
CCGCACCACACGCCCGCGCCCGGCACGGGCGCGCCCGCCCTGCCCGCGACGGCGGCGGCCGAGCCGGCCCCCGCCGAGGCGGCGCCTGGCACGGTGCCGATCGAGGCTCCGATGGTCGGCACCTTCTACCGCGCTCCGTCGCCGACGGCGGCACCCTACGTCCGCGAGGGCGACGTCGTGAAGGAGAGCCAGGTCGTCTGCATCATCGAGGCGATGAAGCTCATGAACGAGATCGAGTCCAAGCTCGCGGGCCGGATCGTCAAGATCCTCGCCGAGAACGGCCAGGCCGTCGAGTACGGCCAGCCGCTCTTCCTCATCGAGCCGCAGCGCTGAGACGGGACCGTGGCCGCCCCGCCGACGTTGCTCCGCCTCGCCGCTTCCGTCGCCGCCGCCGCCGCGGTCCTCGTCCTGGCGCTCGGGACTGAGCCCCGGCGCGCGCGGGACGATGGCGCGGCGCCTCCGGGCGGGGCGCGCGCGCCGCTGCCCGACGCGGTCGCGCTCACCGAGGACGCGATACGGCTCTACGCCGCCGGCCAGTACGCCCGCGCGTGCGAGCGCTTCGAGCCCGCGGAGGTGTCGGCGAGCTGCTTCGAGGTGTGGGGCTGGCGCACGCTGCGGGAGGGGCACCCGGAGGATGCGATGCGGCTGTTCCGCCAGGGGCTCGGCGCGACGCCGGACGCCCCGGCGCTCCTGCGCGGGCTCGGCGTGGCCGCGATCCACGCCGGACGCGCTGACGAAGCGCTCGGGCCGCTCGAGACAGCGGGACGCCTGGGCTTCGATCCCCAAGTGTCGCTGCTGCTGGCCCGTCTCTACGACAGCCGCGACCAGGGCGAGCGCGCCGGGGCCCACCTGCGCGCCGTGATCGAGCGCGAGCCGGCGCACGAGGGCGCGCGGCGGCTCCTCGACAAGCTCGAGCGCGAGGCGCGGGCCGAGTCCGGCTTCCAGAGCGAGGCGACCGCGCACTTCGCGGTCAAGTCGCGCGCGGCCGTCGAGGCCGACCGGCGGCTCGTGCTGCAGGCGCTGGAGACGGCGCGCGAGCGCGTGGGCCGCAACCTCGGCGTCGTGCCGCCGGATCGCATCGTGGTCGTGCTCTACGACCGCCAGCAGTTCGGGAGCGTCACCCGCGTGCACGGGTGGGTGACCGGACTCTTCGATGGCAAGATCCGCCTGCCGGCCGGGCCGTTGCCGCCGCGGCGCGAGCTCGAGCGGCTCGTCGTCCACGAATACGCGCACGCGGCGATCCACTACGCGTCCCGCGGACAGGCGCCCCGCTGGCTGCACGAGGGACTCGCGCAGTCGCTCGAGGGCGTGTCAGCGGACCCGATGCTGACCGTGCCGGGACACCTCACGCTCTCCGGCGTCGAGGCGCTCGTGACCGACCCGGACCCGGCGCGCGCGCGCGCCGGCTACGACGTGGCGCTCTGGCTCGTGCAGGACCTCCTCGATCGCGGCGGGATGGACGCGATGCGCGAGCTGCTGCGCCGCATCGGCCACGGCGAGCCGCTCGCGGCGGCGATGGGGCGCGCCTACGGCCTGCCGCAGGCCGAGCTCGAGTCGCAGTGGCGGCGGGTGCTCGGCGGCTGATCCGGCGATGTTCCACAAGATCCTGATCGCCAACCGCGGCGAGATCGCGCTGCGCATCATCCGGACGTGCCGCGAGATGGGTGTCCGCACGGTGATCGCCCACTCGACCGCCGACGCCGGGTCCCTCCCGGTGCGCCTCGCCGACGAGTCCATCTGCGTCGGGCCCGCCGAGCCGCGCGCGAGCTACCTGAACATCCCCGGAATCATCTCGGCCGCCGTCGTCACGGACAGCGAGGCGATCCACCCGGGCTACGGCTTTCTCGCCGAGAACCCCGCGTTCGCGGAGATCTGCCGCTCGTGCGGTCTCACCTTCATCGGCCCGTCGCCCGAGGCCATCCGCCTCATGGGCGACAAGGCGCAGGCACGGCAACTGGCCAGGCAGGCCGGCGTGCCGATCGTGCCGGGCAGCGACCGGCCGCTCAAGGACGAGGCCGAGGCGCTCGAGGTCGCCGAGGCGGCGGGCTATCCCGTGATCTTCAAGGCGGCCGCCGGAGGCGGCGGCCGCGGCATGCGTATCGTGCGCGAGCGCGGGGGCGCGGCGCAGGCGTTCGAGGCGTGCCGGGCGGAGGCGGGCGCGGCGTTCGGCTCCTCCGAGATCTACCTCGAAAAGTTCGTCGAGGAGGCGCGCCACGTCGAGGTCCAGGTGCTCGGCGACAAGAACGGCATCCGCGTGCACCTGGGCGAGCGCGACTGCTCCGTCCAGCGACGTCACCAGAAGCTCGTCGAGGAGTCGCCCGCGCCCGAGCTGCCCGCCGAGACCCGGGCGGCGCTCCACCGCGCCGGCCTCGCGGCGGCGGCAACGGTCAACTATGTGAACGCCGGCACCGTCGAGTTCATCGTGGATCCGGCGGGCAATCCGTACTTCATCGAGATGAACACGCGGATCCAGGTCGAGCACGGCGTGACCGAGATGCTGACCGGCCTCGACCTGATCCGCGAGCAGATCCGCATCGCCGCGGGCGAGTCGCTCGGCTACCGCCAGGACGCGATCCGCTTCGAGGGGCACACGCTGGAATGCCGGATCAACGCCGAGGACCCCGACACCTTCGCGCCGAGCGCCGGCCGCGTCACCGTCTGGGTGCCGCCGGGCGGCCCGGGCGTGCGCGTGGACAGCCACCTCATGGCGGGCTACACGGTGCCGCCCTACTATGACTCGCTGCTCGCGAAGATCCTCGTCCGGGGCCGCGACCGCGGCGAGGCGATCGAGCGCATGCGCCGGGCGCTCGGCGAGACCCTCGTCGAGGGCGTCAAAACCACGATCCCGTTCCAGCTCAAGGTGCTCAGCGACCCGGCGTTCGTCGAGGGTAGATTCACGAGCGCGGACGGGGCTCGTCTGGCCGCCGGCTGATGGATCCGAGGCTCTACGTCGTCCTGGACCGCGTCGCCGCCGGCGAGCGGAGTCTCGTGGCCGTGCTCGAGGCGACGCTCGCGGGCGGCTGCCGCATGGTTCAGCTCCGGGAGAAGGCCTGGGAGTCCGGCCGCCTGTTTCCGCTGGCACGCCGCCTCCGCGAGATCGCGGCGCGCGCCGGCGCCACCTTCATCGTCAACGACCGCGTCGATCTCGCGCTCGCCCTCGGCGCCGACGGCGTTCACCTCGGGCAGGACGACCTGCCCGCCGCCGTGGCGCGCCCGCTGCTGCGTCCCGGCATGATCCTCGGCGTCTCGACGCACTCGCTGGAGCAGGCGCGCCGCGCAGCCGCGGACGGAGCCGACTACGTCGCCGTCGGCTCGATGTTCCCAACCGCCACGAAAGCAGGGTTCGAGCTCGTCGGTCCCGAGCTGCTCGCCCGGATCCGGCCGGAGGTGCCCCAGCCCCTGGTCGGCATCGGCGGCATCACCGCCGAGAATCTGGAGGGGGTCATCCGCGCGGGCGCGGACGGTGTGGCCGTGATCTCGGCGGTGTGCGCGGCGGCCGATCCGCGCGCGGCGACCGAGCGGCTGCTCGGCCGCATCCGCGCGGCGCGCGACTTGACCGGGTCGGGCCGGCCGCTATAATACCGGCGCGTTGTCCCAGTTCGCGATCGTCTCCAAGGAGGAGGCCCCATGAAATCTCACGTCTTCCGCGCCGTCGTGGCGCTCTGCACGGTGCTTGCCTTCGCGGCGATCCCGGCGGGCTCCCAGGTCTCTGCCCAAGGCAAGGGCACGATCAAGATCGCCACCCAGAGCCCGCTCTCGGGCGGGCAGGCGGCCCTTGGTGAAGGCATCAAGCTCGGCGCCCAGCTCGCGATCGAGAAGTTCAAGGGGCCCCTCGAGAAGATGGGCTTCAAGGTCGAGCTGGTGCCCTTCGACGACCAGGCCAAGCCGGACGTCGGCGTCGCCAACGCCAAGAACATCATCGCCGACAAGGCCATCCTGGCGGTGATCGGGCATCTGAACTCCGGCGTCGCGATCCCGTCATCGGAAGTCTACAAGGAACAGACCCTGGTCATGATCTCGCCCGCCAACACGAATCCGACGGTGACGGACCGGAACTACCCCAACGTCAACCGGGTGTGCGGCCGCGACGACGTCCAGGGCGTCGTTGGCTCGGAGTTCGCACACGGCACGATGAAGGCGAAGTCGGTCTACATCATCCACGACAAGACCCAGTACGGGCAGGGCGTCGCCGAGTTCTTCAAGACCGACGCCGAGAAGAAGGGCCTCAAGGTGCTCGGCTTCGAGGGGACGGAGGAGAAGTCCAACTTCGACCCGATCATCACGCCCATCAAGGCCAAGAACCCGGACGTGATCTACTTCGGCGGCATCTACGACCAGGCCGCGCCGTTCTTCAAGCAGGCGCGCGAGAAGGGCGTCAAGTCGAAGTTCCTGGGCCCAGACGGGATGGACTCCTCCGACCTGACGAAGATCGCCGGCAAGGCGGTGGTCGGGATGGACTACACCTCCGCCGCCGGTCCCGCCTCCGCGCTGCCCAAGGCCAAGCAGTTCGTCGAGGACTTCAAGAAGAAGTTCGGCAAGAGCCCGGAGCCGTACGCCGCCGAGGCGTACGACGCGGCGCACATCGCGCTGAAGGCGATCGAGGCGGCGGCCAAGGGCGGCAAGACGCCGGGCCGCGAGGACGTCTCGGTGGCGGTCCGCAAGGTGAAGCACAACGGCATCACCGGCGACATCGAGTTCGACGGCAAGGGCGACCGGAAGAAGGCGCTCTACTTCGTGCTGCAGGTCGTCAGCGACGACCCTGGCAAGTGGGGTGACAACAAGATCGTCAAGCAGCTGACCATCGCGCCACCCGAGAAAAAGTAAGCGCCGGGCCTCAGAGGCCGGGCGGACCCGCGGCGTCGCGCGCGGGCCCGCCCGGCCACCCGGCTCCCTCCGCGCCCCGGGTCATGGACTACGAACTCCTCCTCGGCATCCTCCCTCAGGTGTTCCTCGACGGGCTCATCCTCGGCTTCATGTACGCGCTGATCGCGCTGGGCTACACGATGGTGTACGGCGTGCTCGAGTTCATCAACTTCGCGCACTCCGAGATCTTCATCGTGGGCTCCTTCGTCGGGGTCGAGATCATGCTCGGGCTCAAGAGCGTGGGCGTGCTCGACGGTCTGCCCTGGCCGCTCGTGCTATTGCTGGTGATGGCGTGCGGGATGGCGGCCAGCGGGCTCCTCGCCGTCACCGTCGAGCGCGTCGCCTACCGGCCGCTGCGCAACGCGCCCCGGCTGATCCCCCTCATCTCGGCGATCGGCGTCTCGTTCTTCCTCCAGGACGCGATCCGGCTCTTCGAGTCGCTCTGGCGGAACGCCTTCAACCTCGTGTACCCCACGATCGACGCGCTGAACGTCCGCTTCGAGCTGAGCGAGACGATGGACGTGCCGGTCAAGTCGCTGGTCGTCATCATCGCCGCGCTGGCAATGCTCGGGGTCCTCCATCTCATCGTCAACCGGACGAAGATCGGCACCGCCATCCGCGCGGTGGCCGAGGACCAGGCCGCGGCCAGCCTCATGGGGATCAACGTCAACCGGATCATTTCGCTCACGTTCCTGATCGGCGGGGCCATGGGCGGCGCCGCCGGCGTGCTCTTCGGCGTCCAGTACGGCTTGATCAATCCATACACGGGATTCATTCCGGGCCTGAAGGCGTTCACCGCCGCCGTGCTGGGCGGCATCGGCAACATCCCCGGCGCGATGCTCGGCGGTCTCGTGCTCGGGCTGCTCGAGGCGTTCGCCGCGTCCTATCTCTCGCTGCTGACGGGCGGCGCGTTCGGCGCCGAGTACAAGGACATCTTCGCCTTCTCGGTGCTGATCGTGATCCTCATCTTCCGCCCCAAGGGCCTCCTCGGCGAGATCGTCCGGGGGCGCGCGTGACCGGCCACCTCATCCTCGCGCTGGCCTGGCTCGCGCTGTCCAGCGCGGCGGTGGCGACGTTTCCGCGGTCCATCCTCGCCTTCCTGGCCTTCCAGGGGGCGCTGCTCTTCATCTACCTCGCGCGAATCCCCCCCTGGCTGCGCACCGGTCTTCTCGGCACCGCGCTGCTCGTCCTCATGCCGCTGATCGGGGCCATCAACGGTTACTATCTCGAGATCGCCACCCAGGTCGGGATCTTCGCCGCGCTGGCGCTCGGCCTCAACATCGTGGTCGGGCTGGCCGGGCTCCTCGACCTCGGCTACGTCGCCTTCTTCGCCGTGGGCGCGTACACGTGGGCGATCTTCGGCTCGCCGCACGCGAACGTCATCTTTGGCGGCGCCGCGTTCCCGCTCGCCGGGGGCTGGTTCTACGTCTTCCTCCTCGCGGGCCTCACGGTGGCGGCGATGACGGGAATCCTCCTCGGGCTACCCGTGCTGCGCCTGCACGGCGACTATCTGGCGATCGTGACGCTCGGATTCGGCGAGGTGATCCGCGTCCTCGCCAACAACCTCGACAAGCCCGTCAACCTCACCAACGGCCCCAAAGGCATCACGCCGATCATGCGGCCGCCGGCACCGTTCGGCCTCCCGTACGGCGAGTACTTCTATTTCCTCGTCCTCCTCCTCGTCGTCGTCGTGATCCTCGCGAACCGCCGGCTCGAGGACTCCCACATCGGGCGCGCCTGGGAGGCGATCCGCGAGGACGAGCTGGCGGCCCGGGCGATGGGCGTGCCGCTCGTCCGCATGAAGCTCCTGGCCTTCGCCTGCGGCGCGTCGTTCGCGGGCGTCATGGGCGTCGTCTTCGCCGCCAAGCAGATCTTCATCAACCCGGAATCGTTCACGTTTCTCGAGTCCATCGGCGTGCTGGCCATGGTCATCCTGGGCGGCATGGGCTCCATCCCCGGCGCGGTGCTCGGCGCCACCGTGGTCACGGTGCTGAATCTTCAAGTGCTCAAGGGCTTCAGCCTCTGGCTCAACGAGCTGAAGAACGCGGGCGTGACGGTGCTGGGCTACAGCCTCGCCGACCTGCCGACGCAGTTCGAGCCGGCGAAGTACGAGCGCATGATTTTCGGCGTGATCCTCGTTCTCATGATGATCTTCCGCCCGCAGGGCATCCTCCCCGCGCGGCGGCGAGCGCGAGAGCTCGGGTGACGGCGCTCTTCGAGGCGCGCGGCGTGACCAAGCGCTTCGGCGGGCTCACCGCCGTCAGCGGAGTCGATTTCAGCCTCACCCGGGGCATCGCCTCGATCATCGGCCCGAACGGCGCCGGCAAGACGACGCTCTTCAACATCTTCACCGGCATCTACGCGCCCGACGAGGGCGAGATTGCCTTCAAAGGCACGTCCCTCGTCGGGCTGCGCCCCGACCAGATCACCACGCTCGGCGTCTGCCGGACGTTCCAGAACATCCGCCTGTTCGCCAACATGACCGCCGTGGAGAACGTGCTCGTGGGCATGCACGCGCGGGTCGACGTCGGTCTGTGGGACGTCCTGGCGCGGGGGCCCCGGTTCCAGCGGACCGAGGGCCGTCTCTGGTCGCGCGCCGCCGAGCTCCTCGAGCGGGTCGGGCTCCGGCCGAGTGCCAACGAGCTCGCGCGCAACCTGCCCTACGGCGGCCAGCGGCGGCTCGAGATCGCGCGCGCGCTGGCGTCCGAGCCCACCCTGCTGCTGCTCGACGAGCCGACGGCCGGCATGACGCAGGGCGAGGCCGCCGTCCTCATGGCGCTGCTGCGGTCGCTCGTCGCCGACCTCGGGCTCACGGTCCTCCTCATCGAGCACAACATGCGCGTGGTCATGGAAGTCTCCGATCGCGTGACGGTGCTGGATCACGGCGAGAAGATCGCCGAGGGGCGCCCGGCGGACGTCCAGACCGACGCCCGCGTCGTCGAAGCCTACCTCGGCCGCGGCCAGTGGGGACGCGCCCGGAGAGATCGTGCTGCGGGTTGACGATCTCCACGTTTTCTACGGCGAGATCCACGCGCTGAAGGGCGTCGGGCTCGAGGTGCGGAACGGGGAGATCGTCGCCATCCTCGGCAACAACGGCGCGGGGAAGACCACGGCCCTCAAGACCATCTCCGGCCTGCTGGTGCCGCGGCGGGGCGCGATTTTCCTCGCGGACGCCCCGCTGCACGGCGTGCCCGCCCACGAGGTCGTCTCTCGCGGTGTCGCCCATGTTCCCGAAGGCCGGCGTATCTTCAACCGCCTGAGCGTCCGCGAGAACCTCATGATGGGCGCGTACCTCCGGACCGACGGCGTCTCGGTCCGGGCGGACCTGGAGCGGGTGTTCGAGCTCTTCCCTCGCCTCGGGGAGCGCATCGCGCAGGTGGCGGGCACGCTCTCGGGCGGCGAGCAACAAATGCTGGCGATCGGGCGCGCGCTGATGGCGCGCCCGCGCCTCCTGCTGCTCGACGAGCCGAGCATGGGCCTGGCGCCCGTGCTCGTGGAGCAGATCTTCACGGCGATCGGCGAGGTCAACCGCCAGGGCACGACGATCTTGTTGGTGGAGCAGAACGCGGCGATGGCGCTCGGCGTCGCGCACCGCGGCTACGTGCTCGAAACCGGGCGCGTCGTCCTCGAAGGCACCGCGGACGAGCTCGCGGAGAACGCCGAAGTGCGCCGCGCCTACCTGGGAGAGTGAGCCGATGCGAACCCACGGCATGACGTTCGAGGAGCACACGGTCGGCGCGAAACACGCCACGCTCGCGCGAACGGTGTCGGAGACCGACATCGTCACCTTCGTCAACCTCGGCGGCTTCACGGAACCGCTCTTCATGGACATGGAATACGTCGCCCGCGAGTCGGTCTTCGGCCGGCGGGCGGCGCCCGGCGCGCTGACGTTCGCCCTGTCCGAGGGCCTCATCATGCAGACCGGGCTCATTCACGGCACCGGCATGGCCTGGCTGGGTGGCGAGATCCGGATATCGGCGCCCGTGCTCGAGGGCGACACGCTGAGGGTCGAGGTCGAGGTGATCGACAAGCGCGAGACGAAGAAGCCCGACCGCGGCGTCGTGACCTACCGGCATCGTGTCCTCAACCAGCGGGGAGAGGTCGTGCTGGAGGCGCGCATCCAGCGCATGATCCGCCGCGCGAAGGCCGGAGGCGGCGCGGTCTGAGCGCGTGCTGATCCTCACCCGCCACGAGCTGGAAACGCTGCTCGACCCCCTCGAGGTGATCGAGGCGATGGCGGCGGCCTTCCGGCGGCACGCGGCCGGGCGCGCGCTCGTCCCCCCGCGCGGCGGCACCCCGGTCGGGAACGGCGGAATTCTCCTCGTCATGCCCGCCACCTGGCGGCCCGGTGAGGGCGAGACGGGGGCGCTGGGGACGAAGCTCATCACGTATTACGCGGCGAACCGCGACCGCGGCCACCCGACGCTCTACGCGAGCTATCTGCTCCTCGACCAGGCCACCGGTCAGCCGCTCGCCCTCCTCGAAGGCACGTTCGTGACCGGGATGCGCACCGGCGCCACCTCGGCGCTGGCCGCCCGCTACCTCGCCCGCCCCGACTCGCGGCACGCCGTCTGCTTCGGCGCGGGCGCCCAGGCGGCCTTCCAGCTCCGCTGCCTGGCCGCCGCCTTCCCGATCGCGCGGGTGACGGTCCTCGGACGCGACGCCGATCGCGCCCGCCGTTTCGCCGAGGCGATGAGGCCCCTGCTCGGGATCGACGTCGAGGTCGGGCGCGATC
>JBOHQB010000185.1:0-10982 GCA_050731995.1 Candidatus Rokuibacteriota bacterium | reverse complement strand
ATGCCGTCCCGATCCTGGCCGGCATGCCGACCTGGTACTTCAAGAAGGCGATGGACGACTACGCCGCCGGCCGCCGGGTCTCGGCCGAGATGGAGCCCTTCGGGAAGATGGTCAAGGGGCTCGGCGTCGACGATGTCGCGGCGTACTTCGCCGCGCAGACGCGGCGGCCGTCCACGGTCCCGCTGAATCGGGCGGCGGTCGAGCGGGGACGCGCGGCGTCGGTCGCGTGCGTCGTCTGCCACGGCCCCGAGGGCAAGGGCGATCAGGCCAGAGGCATTCCCGACATCACGGGCCAGCCGCCCGCGTATCTCCAGAACCAGATGCTGTTGTTCAAGGCGGACCGGCGCAGCCCGGGCGACGAGACCCTCAAGGCGCTCAAGGCGTTGTTCAAGCAGATTTCGGAGGAGCAGATCGCGGATCTGGCTGCCTACTATTCGAGCCTGAGATAGCCGACCCCCTCGTCACCATCGCGCTCGGGCTCGTCCTTGGCTTCCTCATCGGGCTCACCGGCGTGGGGGGCGGCGCGCTCGTCGCACCGGCCCTCTACGTGGTCCTCGAGCTCCCGTACGCAGACGCGATCGCGGTGTCGCTGCTCTTCTCGGTCTTCACGAAGATCGTCGGCGCGGTCCAGCACATCCGCCAGGGCAGCGTGCTCTGGCCCATCACGCTGACCTACGGTCTCGCCGGCATCCCCGGCGCGGTCGCCGGCTCCTGGGTCGTCCACCTGGCGGGGTCGCGCGGCGAGCGCTTCTTCCCGTTCGTTATGGCGGCGGTCCTCCTGTTGGTCGCCGCCCTGTTGCTCCTCGAGGCGACGGTCGGCCGGGTCGCGGGGTGGGCAAAGCGCTGGTCCCCGCACGAGCTCGGCTGGCGGGGCGCGCTAGCCATCGCGGCCTTCCAGGTGCTGGTCGGCCTCCTCCTCGGCGTGACCTCTGTGGGTAGCGGCAGCCTCGTCATCCTGTCCATGGTCTACTTCTTTCGCATGACGGTCCCTGAGATCGTCGGCTCGAACATCGTGATCTCGCTGCTCATGGTGGCGCCGGCGAGCGCCACGCACCTGGCGGTGGGCGCCGTGCCCTGGGGCGTGCTCGGGTTGCTGCTGGGTGGCTCGCTGCTCGGCGCCCTTGCCGGCGCGCGCGCGACGCTCGCGGCGCCGGAGCGGGGCTTGAAGCTCGCGATCACCGGTCTGGTGGCCGCGGCCGCCGTCGCGACGGTCGCGAAGGCGCTCTGATGGATAATGCGGGGGCAGGGAGGACAAGCGTGCGGTACGGGTTCGTGATCGACCATCGGCTGTGCATCGGCTGTCACGCGTGCACGGTGGCGTGCAAGGAGGAGAATCGCGTTCCCCTCGGCGCGTTCCGCACGTGGGTGAAGTACGTCGAGCGCGGCGCGTTCCCGCACACGCGGCGCTACTTCTCGGTGCTGCGCTGCAACCACTGCGACGCCGCGCCGTGCGTGACGATCTGTCCGACCGTCGCGCTCTACCGGCGCGCCGACGGCATCGTGGACTTCGACGGGGACCGGTGCATCGGCTGCAAGTCCTGCATGCAGGCGTGCCCCTACGACGCGCTCTACATCGACCCGGAGACGAACACGGCCGCGAAGTGCAACTACTGCGCCCACCGGATCGAGGTCGGCCTCGAGCCCGCCTGCGTGATCGTCTGTCCGGTGCAGGCGATCGTCGCGGGCGACCTCGACGACCCCGGCTCGCGTATCGCGCGGCTCGTCGCGCGCGAGCCCGTGGAGGTCCGGAAGGCGGAGCAGGGGACGCGGCCGAAGGTGTTCTACGTCGGCGCCGACACGGCGGCGCTCACGCCCGCGCTGCAGACGTCCGGGGCGACGTACCTCTGGGGCGAGCGGCCGCCCGCGGAGGCGGATCTCGTCGCGATGGTCGCGCGCGCGCGCGCGTCCGAGGCCGCGGTGGACCCGGCGCAGGCGCGGACCGTGTACGACGCCCCGCACGAGCCATGGCCGTGGGGCTGGAAGGTCGCCGCCTACCTCTGGACCAAGTCGGTCGCCGCCGGGGCCCTGCTCGTCGCCGCCGCGGGCGTGCTCGTGGGCGCGGCCGAGGGCAAGACGCTCTCCGGCATCCAGGCGCCGCTCGTGGCACTCGTCTTCCTCGCGCTCACGACGGCGCTCCTGGTCCTCGACCTCAAACGGCCCGAGCGGTTTCTCTGGATCCTCACGCGGGGCAACCGCTCGTCGTGGCTCGTCCGCGGGGCGTGGATCCTGCTCGGCTTCGGCGGGATCGCGGCGGTCTGGCTCGTGGCGGGGCTCACGGCGAACGTCGGGATGCTGCGGATTCTCGCGCTGCCCGCGATCGTGCTCGCGGCCGCCGCGGCCGGGTACAGCGCGCTCCTCTTCGGCCAGTGCGAGGGGCGCAACTTCTGGCAGAGCCCGCTCCATCTGCCGCACCTCCTGGCGGGGGCCGTCGTCGCGGGGGCGGCATCGCTCACGATCCTTCATGTCCTCACCGGCCACGACAACTGGGGGCCGGAGCTGACCGGCGTGGAGCCGCTGCGCCTGGCGATGCTGGCGGGACTGACCGTCCACGGAGCGCTGCTCGCCTGCGATTACTTCGCACCCCACACCAACGTGGACGTGGCGCGGGCCGCGCGCCTCGTCACGCACGGTCCGTGGCGGCATCGCTTCTGGGGCGGCGTCGTGCTCGCCGGCGTGCTCGCCCCGTTCGCAGTAGCGTGGCAGGGGCCGGGCTGGGCGACGCTCGCCTCGGCGCTGGCGCTCGCCGGGCTCTGGGTCTACGAGGACCTCTGGATCCGCGCCGGTCAGTCGGTGCCGCTCTCGTGAGCGTGACGGGCACGCCCGAGCCGCTCCACCCGGTCGCGCGCGAGCTGAAGGAGCCGCAGGGAGGCCTCGCCGCCTATCCCCCGTTCGAGCGCTGGCAGGACTGGGAGGAGTACGATCCCGTCGCGTGGCCGCGGAAGGTCAAGCGCCGCTACGCGCTGATCCCGACGATCTGCTTCAACTGCGAGGCGGCGTGCGGGCTCCTCGCGTACGTCGACAAGCAGACGCTTCAGATCCAGAAGTTCGAGGGCAACCCCGCGCACCCGGGCAGCCGCGGGCGCAACTGCGCCAAGGGGCCGGCCACGCTCAACCAGGTGCAGGATCCGGAGCGCATCCGGTATCCGCTCCGGCGGGTTGGCCCGCGCGGCGGCGGTCAATGGCAGCGCGTGACGTGGGACGAGGCCCTGAACGATATCGCCGGCCGAATCAGGAAGGCGCTCGTCGAGGGTCGTCAGAAGGAAGTGATGTACCACCTGGGTCGCCCCGGGCACGAGCTCGTCTACCTGCAGCGCGTGTTCCACGCGTGGGGGATCGACGGCCACAACAGCCACACCAACGTCTGCTCGGCGTCCGCCCGCGCCGGCTATGCCTTCTGGCACGGGATGGACCGGCCGTCGCCCGACCACGCCAACGCCCGCTTCATCCTGCTCCTGTCCTCGCATCTGGAAACCGGCCACTACTTCAACCCGCACGCGCAGCGGATCATCGAGGCCAAGGAGCGGGGCGCCCGGGTCTGCGTCCTCGACACGCGCCTCAGCAACACGGCGTCGATGGCCGACTGGTGGCTCGCGCCCTGGCCGGGCTCCGAGGCGGCCGTGCTTCTCGCGATGGCGCACGTGCTGATTCGGTCGGGGCGCTGGGATCGCGAGTTCGTCCGGCGCTGGGTCAACTGGGAGGAGTACCTCCGCGAGGCGCGGCCCGACCTGCCGTCGACCTTCGAGGCGTTCGAGCAGGCGCTCGACGCGCTCTACGCCGAATACACTCCGGAGTTCGCGGCGCGCGAGAGCGGTCTCGACGCGGCGACGATCGTTGAGGTCGCCCGCGCGATCGGCGACGCCGGCCCGGCGCTCGCGACCCACGTCTGGCGCAACACGGCCGCGGGCAACCTCGGCGGCTGGCAGGTCGCCCGCGCGCTGGAACTGCTCGTCGTCCTCATGGGTGCCGTGGGCACGCCCGGCGGCACGGCGCCGAACGCCTGGAACAAGGCGGTCCCGGCGCCGCCCATGATGCCGCCGCCCGCGAAGGTGTGGAGCGAGCTTCTCATGCCGCGCGAGTACCCGCTCGCGTTCTTCGAGATGTCGTTTCTCCTGCCGCATTTCCTGAAGCAGGGGCGCGGCAAGCTCGCGATGTATTTCACGCGCGTCTACAACCCCGTGTGGACGAACCCCGACGGAATGTCCTGGATCGAGATGCTGTCGGACGAGGCGAAGGTCGAGCGTCACGCCTGCCTCAGCCCCGTCTGGAGCGAGACGGCGTGGTTCGCCGACTACGTGCTCCCGATGGGCCTCGCCTCCGAGCGTCACGATCTCATGTCGCAGGAGACCCACGCCGCGCGCTGGATCGGCTTCCGGCAGCCGGTGCTCCGTATCGCGCTGGAGCGGGAGGGGAAGGTCTTCGATCTCACGTGGCAGGCGCACGAGGCCGCGGGCCTTGGTCAAGTCTGGGAGGAGGACGAGTTCTGGATCGAGCTCTCGTGGCGCATCGATCCGGACGGCGCGCTCGGCATCCGCAAGTGGTTCGAGTCGCCGTACAGGCCGGGCGAAAAGCTCCGGATCGAGGAGTTCTACCGCTGGATCTTCGAGCACAGCGTGCCGGGGCTCCCCGAGGCCGCCCGGGACCAGGGGCTGACACCGCTCGAGTACATGCGCCGCTACGGGGCGTTCCTCATCGAGGACAACGTCTACCGCACGCACGAGAATCCGCAAGAAGACGGCGTCGTCGTGGACGGTGTCGCGCGCGTCGGGTTCCCCACGCCGTCGCGTAAGTTGGAGTTCTTCTCGAAGACGCTCACGGACTGGAAGTGGCCCGAGCAAGCGGTGCCCGGCTACATCCGGAGCCACGTGCACTGGTCGAACATCGACCGCGCGCGGGGCGAGATGGTCCTGCTGCCGACCTTCCGGCTGCCGACGCTCATCCACACGCGCTCGGGCAACGCCAAGTGGCTCTACGAGATCTCGCACAGTAACCCACTCTGGCTCCATCCGGAGGACGCGCGGCGGCTCGGCGTCGACACGGGCGATCTCCTCAAGGTCGCGACGGAGATCGGGCACTTCGTGGACAAGGCGTGGGTGACCGAGTCGATCCGGCCCGGCGTCATCGCGTGCTCGCACCACCTGGGACGCTGGCGCCTCTCTGAGGACGCGGGCGGCGACCGCTGGTCCACGGCGCTCGTGCGCCTCGAGCAGACCGGGTCCGGCGTGTGGCGCATGACGCAGGTCCACGGCGTGCGTCCGTTCGCCAGCGACGACCCGGACTCCGAGCGCGTCTGGTGGCAGGACGCGGGCGTCCACCAGAACCTCACGTTCCCGGTCCAGCCCGATCCGGTGTCCGGCCAGCACTGCTGGCATCAGAAAGTCGTCGTCACGCGGGCCGGTCCGGACGATCGCTACGGCGACATCGAGGTGGACACCAACAAGTCGTTCGAGGTCTATCGCCGCTGGCTGGCGTTGGCACGCCCGGCGCCGGGACCTGGCGGGCTACGCCGTCCGCTCTGGCTGCCGCGCGCGTTCAAGCCGGACGCGTCGGCATACCGAATAGAATGATTGCCGGGGGAGTTGACTCCGACCGCACTTTCCTATAGGAAATAGGGTATATGGTACGGATCAGCAGGCGGGCAGCCCTTCGCGCGCTAGGGATAGCCGGTGCCGCCGCGGCGTCCGGGTCGCTCACGCTCGCTCTTCCGACCACGGCGGCGGCCCAGCAGCTGGGCCAGCAGGAATCGGTGCAGGACGGCCTCAAGCGCGTCTTCGGCGGACGGCCGGTGAAGGACGGCAGCGGGCTCATCAAGCTCGACGCGCCCTTCATCGCCGAGAATGGCGCCGTCGTGCCGGTGGGCGTGGAGGTCAGCGGGCCGGTGACGGCCACGGACTACGTCAAGCACATCTACATCGTCGCCGACAAGAACCGGATCCCGCTGGTCACGCGCGCGACGCTCACACCCGAGGCGGGCCAGGCGTCGATCGGCGCCAACATCCGGCTGGGCGAGACGACCGACCTGCGCGTGATCGCCGAGAAGAACGACGGCTCGCTCTGGCAGGTCAAGCGCGAGGTGAAGGTGACCGTCGGGGGCTGCGGAGGCTAGCGGTGTCCGACGTCGGTCGCGTGCGCCTCCGAGTTCCCGCGTCGATCAAGGCCGGCGACACCGTGCGCGTCCGCGCGCTCGTGATCCACCCGATGGAGCGGATCGAGCGCGACAAGGACGGCCGCATCATCGCGCGCAACTACAACTACATCAACAAGGTCACGGTGACGTACCTCGGGAAGACCGTCGTGACGTTCGACACGACGCAGTCGGTGAGCGAGAACCCGTTCTTCGCTTTCACCTTCCGGGCCACGGACCCGGGCCGGCTCACGGTGACCTTCCAGGACACGACGGGCGGCAAATACGAGGGCACGGCGGACATCAAGTTCGGGTGAGCGGCGGGCGCCGATGATCGTTCCGCTCCGCTCGCTCCTCCTCGTGACGCTCGCCGCGGGCTGCGCGACAGTCACGGGCGACACCCCCGACTACTCGGCCGTGCCCGCGTGGACCACGCGCGCGGCCGAGGAGGCGCGCGGCGAGGTGAGAACACTCGCCGACGGCCGGCGCGTGGCCGTCCGCTACAAGGGCTGGACGACGCGCGACTTCGGCCGGTTCCGCACGTACGCCTACGCGGACACGCGAGCCGAGCCCTCGGTCCAGCGCGCCGCGATGCCTGCCGGCCTCGTCGGCGACCCGAAGAAGGGGCGCGCGCTCTTCCTCGACCGCGCCAAGGGCCCGTGCACAGGCTGCCACCTGGTCCCCGGCGACGACGTCTGGCCGGCGGGCAGCGTCGGGCCCGATCTCTCGACGCTCGCCGACCGGCGCCTGCCCGACGCGTACCTCTTCCAGCAGATCTGGGATCCGCGCATCGTCTTCCCGAACACGACGATGCCGCCCTGGGGTGTGCAGGGCGCGTTCAGCGCCGAGGAGATCGTCCACCTCGTCGCCTATCTGCAAACCCTCCGGGGGCCCGCGCTCGCCGAGAAGGATCCGGACCGCAACCCGTTCACGCGCGCCAAGCCCGTCGGATTCGGCGACAACCTCGATCCCACGAACAACCCCGGGATCCTCCTCGCGGAAGGCGCTGAGACCCAGTGGTCCACGCGGGGCCCTGTGGGCAAGGCGTGCGCCGATTGCCACGCCGGCGGGTCGGCGCGGACGATGAAGGGTGTCGCGACCCGCTATCCGCGGCTCGTACCGGCGTACGGGCGCGTCATGGCCATCGAAGACTTTCTCGAGGCGCACGCGCCGGAGACGACGGGGCACGCGCTCCCCGCCGAGAGCGCGGACAATCTCACGCTGACGGTCCTGATCAAGATGGCGTCGAACGGCATGCCCGTCGCCGTGGACACGACGAGCGCCGAGGCGCGCGCGGCGCTCGCCCGCGGCCGGGCGACGTTCTACCGGCGCGTCGGCGAGCGCAACCACTCCTGCGCCGACTGCCACACGCCCGACAAGGGCGCGAACAAGTTCCTGGGCGGCCGCCTCCTCGGCGACGTGACGGCGGGGCTCACGCGCCACTTCCCGACGTGGCGCACGAGCCAGACCGCGATCTGGGACATGCGCAAGCGCTTCCAGTGGTGCATGACGCCGCTCGGGATGAACATGCTCGCCGCCGACGCCGTCGAGTACGCCGAGCTCGAGCTCTACCTGACGCAGTTCGATCGCGGCAAACCGCTGAGCGTCCCGGGCATCCGCCACTGATGTCACGGCTCACGTGCTGCGACCGAGTCAGCGCCGCGGGTGATTGCGGCGGGGCGCGGGCGGTCCGGAGGACCGGGCGCCCGCGCCCTGTACAGTAGATGGAGGTCACCCGGCGGGACCTGCTGAACCTCCTGGTCGCCGGGGCCGCCGCCGGGCTCGCGCCCAGAGCGCTTGCGGAGGCGGCCGACGCGCCGGCGCGGCTGCTCGACTTCGAGCCGCTTGGCAACGTCACGCTGCTCCACATCACGGACCCGCACGCGACCCTCCGCCCCGTGTTCTATCGCGAGCCCGACACGGTGCTCGGCGTCGGCGCCGAGCGCGGCCGGCCGCCGTTCCTCACCGGCGCCGAGCTGCTCCGCGCGTACGGGATTGCCCCCGGCAGCGCTGAGGCGTACGCCTACACCCACCTCGACTTCGCAGCGCTCGCCGCGCGCTACGGGCGCCTCGGGGGCTACGCGCACCTGGCCACGCTGGTGAAGCGGATCCGCGCGGCGCGGCCCGGGGCGACGCTGCTGCTCGACGGCGGCGATACCCTGCAGGGCTCGGCGACGGCGCTGTGGAGCCGGGGCGAGGACATGGTGCGGGTCTCAAACCAGCTCGGCGTCGAGGTCTTCACCCCGCACTGGGAGTTCATCTACGGGATTGAGCGCGTGCGCGAGCTCTTCGGCGATCGCGAGGCGCGCGGCCGCTTCGGCGGCGACTTCGTCGCCCACAATGTGGCGGAGACCGGGTGGGACGACCCGGTCTTCCATCCCTATACGCTCCGCGAGGTCGGCGGCGTGCGGGTGGGGGTCATCGGTCAGGCGTTCCCCTACACGCCGGTGTCGCATCCGCGCCGCTTCGTGCCCGATCTCACGTTCGGGATCAGGGAGGACGCGATCCAGGCGCTGGCCAACGAGTTGCGCGACAGCAAGAAGGCGGATCTCGTCGTGCTCCTCTCCCACAACGGAATCACGGTGGACCTCAAGCTGGCGTCCCGCGTGCGCGGGCTCGACGTGATCCTCGGGGGCCACACCCACGACGCCCTGCCGCGGGCCATCGTGGTCGGCACGACGATCGTCGTGAACTCCGGCTCGCACGGCAAGTTCCTGTCGCGCCTCGACCTCGACGTCCGCGGCGGCCGGATGGTGGCCCATCGCTACCGCCTGATCCCTGTGCTCTCGACGCTCCTGCCCGAAGACTCCGCGATGGCCGCGCTGATCCGCGAGATCCGCGGTCCTCACGAAGCGAAGCTTGGCGAGCGGCTGGCGGTGTCGGAGTCGCTCCTGTACCGGCGCGGCAACTTCAACGGCCCCTTTGACGAGGTGATCCTGGACGCCCTCCTCAAGCGCGCCGACGCCGAGATCGCCTTCTCACCGGGCTTCCGCTGGGGCGTGACGCTCGTGCCGGGCCAGCCCATCACGCTCGAGGACGTCTACGCGCACACCGCGCTGACCTACGCCAACACGTGGACCCGCGCGATGACGGGCCGCGAGATCGTCGCGCTTATGGAGGACGTCGCCGACAACCTCTTCCACCCCGACCCGTACTACCGGCAGGGGGGCGACATGATCCGCGTCGGCGGCCTCACCTACGCGATCGATCCGCGCCGGCCCGTGGGCGGGCGCATCCAGGACGTGCGCGTCGGCGGCCGCCCGCTCGAGCCCGCGCGCCGCTACAAAGCCACCGGGTGGGCGTCGCTCGGCGAGGCGGACGGCCCGCCCGCCTGGGACGTCGTTGCCGATCACCTGCGCGCGCTCAAACGCGTCAAACTCGACCCGCGCCCGCGCGTGCGGGTCATCTCTTGAAGGAGGCGCTCATGCGGAGCTCATTCGTGCTCATCGTCTCGGCGGTCGTGGCGCTCGGCGCCGGCAGCGCCGGTGCCACGCACCTCAAGGAGACGCCGCGCAAGCACAAGGTCGTCTACCACCTGACCGAGCCGGGCACCGACAAGGCGAAGTTCGTCCTCGGCAACATCCAGAACCACATCGCCGGTGTCGGCGGTGTCGAGCACGTCGAGGCGGTCGAGCTGGTCATCCACGGCCCGGCGCTCCGTACCTTCGTCGTCGCGACGATGGACGCGGGTGTGAAGGAGGCGCTGGACCGCGTGCAAGGTCAGGGCGTGCGCTTCGGCGCGTGCGGCAACACCATGAAGGCGTTTAACCTGACGCTCGGCGAGCTGCCGCGCGGCGCCACGCCGCTGCCGCAAGGCGGGGTCGTTCGCGTGATGGAGCTGCAGGAGCAGGGGTACACTTACATCCGGCCGTAGGCCCCGCGACGGCCGAAAGGCGAGGCCATGGACATATACGAGGCCGTGTTCGGCCGGCCCTGGCCCTGGTGGGCTGCCGGGCCGGCGATCGGGATGGTCGTGACGCTGCTCGCGTGGGTGACGGGCAAGGCCCTCGGCGTCTCGACCGGTTATGGCTCGGCCTGCGCGATCGCCTCGCATCTGTCGTTCTTCCGCGCGAAGGAATACGGCGAGCGGTGGCGGCTGTGGTTCGTCCTCGGGCTGCCGCTCGGGGGCCTGCTGGCGGCGCTGCTCGCTGGCACGCTGGCACCGAGCCCTGCGTTCGGCCGCCTCGACGCGTTCACGGGCGGCTCCGTCGTCGCGCAGGCGGCGCTGCTCTTCGGCGGCGGCCTCTTGATCGGCTGGGGCGCGCGCTGGGCGGGCGGTTGTCCCTCCGGTCACAGCATCGTCGGCATCTCGCAGGGCGCAGCGTCGAGCCTTGTCGCCACGATCGGCTTCATGCTGGGCGGCTTCGCGACCTATAACCTCCTCCGTATTCTGATGACAGGCTAGCGCCGTGGCGCCACGCTGGTTCATCGTCTTCGGCGTCCTGTTCGGATTCGTGCTCTCGCGCGCCCGCGTTACCGACTACGACACGATCGCCGGCATGTTCCAGCTCACCGACCTCCATCTCTTCGGGGTGATCGGCGGCGCGATCGCGACGTCTGCGCTGGGCCTCTGGCTGCTGAGGCTGGGCGGCGGCCGTACAGCCAGCGGCGCGCCGTGGGAGGTGCGTCCGAAGCGCTGGCAGTCCGGCGCGGTCTGGGGCGGGCTCGTCCTCGGCGCCGGCTGGGGCCTCACGGGCGCCTGACCCGGCACGGCGCTCGCCCAGGTGGGCGAGGGCAAGGTGCTGGCGGTGGTCACGGTGGCCGGCATCCTCGCGGGCACGTATCTCTACGGCTCGCTCCGTTCGGGCGCGTCGACGCCCACGGGCAGAGTTCGGCGCGCGACGGCGGCGCTCCTCGTCGG
>JBOHQB010000184.1:0-4244 GCA_050731995.1 Candidatus Rokuibacteriota bacterium | reverse complement strand
TCTTCAATCAGCGCGGTCAGTTCGCGATATGTTAACCGAATTTCGCCGTCGGCGTCCGGCGGGCGCACGCGGGCGGGGCCGGCGCGGGCGTGGGCGGCGCGGTCCCCTCTTCGCGCACGATCCCGCGCACGAGGTCGCTCATTCTCACCATCAGGACACTCCGACCATGTCCTTGATCACCTCGGCGATGATCTTCTCGTTGATCTCCTTGACGCGCTTCGTGTAGCCGACAAGCAGCGCGACGTCGCAGAGGTTGTTGATCTCGCGCGGCGTGCCCCGCGTGAAGTCGAAGACGAGCCTGACGGCCTCGTCCGTGAAGATCGCCGACGTGCGCCCGGCCATCCGGAGCCGGTGCGCGACGTAGTTCGCGGTGTGGGTCTGGTCGAGCGTGTTGAGGTGGTAGCGGATCGTGATGCGCTGGTCGAAGTGCCTGAGCCGCCGGATCTTCTCGCGCAGCTCGGGCGAGCCGATGAGGAGCAGCGTTACCAGGAACCGGTCGTCGGTCTGAAAGTTCAGCAGCAGCCGGAGCTCCTCGAAGATGGCGTCGTCTTCGATCAGCTGCGCCTCGTCCACGATGAGCACGGTGTCCCGGCCCTCGCGATAGTTGCGGAAGAAGAGGTCGTTGAGCTGGTGGAGCAGCTCGGGCTTCGTCGTCTCGACGGTCTCGACGCCCAGCTGGTAGAGCGCCTCGCGCATGAAGTCCACCGCGCTCCACGACGGGTTCGTCAGCAGGCCGATCTCGTACCGCTCCGCCTCGAGCCGCTGGATGAGCGCGCGCGAGAGCGTCGTCTTACCGCAGCCGTACTCGCCGGTGAGCATCCCGCAGCCCTTCCGGTGGCGCACCGTGTAGACCATCCGGACGAGCGCTTCCTCGTGCTCGGGAGACAGATAGAAGAATTTGGGGTTGGGCGAGTTGTCGAAGGGCGGCTCGGCCAGCTCCCAGTAGGCTTCGTACATGGCTACGGGGTCGTGGACGTCGTCGTGCTGGTGGAGAGGGGTGGAGTGCGGAACAGGACGAAGAGCGCCGTGTACGACGTCAGGATCGACGCGACCGCCTGGAGGATCAGGACGTAGTCCTGCCACCACTTGACCGCGACCTCGGGCACCGTGACGACGGAGCCCGGCTCGAGCGGCGGCGCCTCGGCCATGGCGTAGGTCCGTCCGTTGCGGAAGGTGACGGTCGTCGCCGAGACCTTGGCGCGGTTGCCGGGGCCGCCCGCCATCGCCAGGTACTCGCGCGGCGTGAGGTCGGGCCGGTAATCCTGCGAGCCCGGCGCCTTGACCTCGCCCACGACGTAGACCTTGTCCTCCGCCACGGGCAGGAAGAGGAGGTCGCCGTTCTGGAACAGAAGGTTCTGCGTCTCGTCCTTCTCGACGAGGAGCCGCTGCAGGTCCACCGGAACGCGCTGACGCGGGCCCGTGAACCCCCCGCGCTCGACGAACGCGAACCGGAGATCGGCGTACGCGGCGGCGCCGCCCGCGCGGATGACGAGGTCGCGCACGCGATCGCCCTGCGCCAGCTCGTAGCGCTGCACGATCGTCGCTTTGCCCGCGGTCGCCGTCTTGCTCGACTCGGACGTGCCGTTGAAGGCGCCGCGCAACTCGACGACGTCCTGAAGGATGGTGATCGGGGGCACGAAGAGCGCGTCGCCGGGCTGGAGGGTGACGTCCGCCGGCGCGCTCAGCGCCGTGCGCAGGTCGACCGAGACCGTCTCCTTGCGCCCGTCCGTTCCGATGCGTGTGAGCCGTGCGTCCTGGAGGGTGGACCCGGTCATGACCCCGCCCGTCAGATCCAGCAGATCGCGGAGGGAGCCGGAGGGGCCGAACTCGTACTCGCCCGGCCGTCGGACCGCCCCGGCGAGGGTCATCGAGCCGCCGCGCGGCGGCACGTGCACGCGCAGCCCCTCCTGCACGTACGGGTTCTGCCCCACGTCGCCTCCCAGCTCGAAGAGGAGGAGGTCCACCGCGCGCGTCTCACCCGGGCGCGTCAGCTCGACGCGGCGGACGCTGCCACGGGACGTGATGCCGCCGGCCTGGGCGAGGATCACCTCGTGCAGCCGCTGCGTGGCGAGCACCTGGACGGTGCCCGGGCGCTCGACCTCGCCGGAGATCGTGATCTCGAACGACCGCGGCGAGGAGACGGCCACGCTCACCTCGGCGTAGCGAAACATCGTCCGCGCGCGCTCGGCGAGACGCCGGTTGGCCTCGAGCAGCGGCAGCCCCGCGACGGGAATCGCGCCGAGAGGCGGCAGGTTGACGGCGCCCTCCGGATCCACGACCACTTGCAGGCGCGACACCTCGAGGCGGCCGACGATCAGCACGTCCAGCACGTCGCCGGGTCCCAGGCGGTAGTCGGGACCCGCGATCGAGCGCGCGGGCGTGGTCGGGACCGGAGTCGTGGCGAGCGTACCGGGCGCACGGGGCATGGGCGCGGCGGGTACGGACTGCCCGGAAACCGTGGGGACGCGGATCTCGGCAGCGGGTTGCTGCGGCGGCTGCGCGGCCGCTACCCATGGTGTCGATAGGGACACCACGAGCAACAGGGCGATGAGGCGGTTACGGACGCAACTCACGCACGCTCCTCGCGCAATTGCCCAATATTGTGCCTTTCGGTCACCTGTGCGCAAGGAAAAAGGCCCGATTTCCTTGACACTTCGCTTCCCTGACCCCTATCATCCGACCGCGCCCAGGCCAGGACCGCCCGGGCCCGCGCCGATGCCGCCTCAGGGAACCCGCACCGCGCTCATCGCCGCCGCGCTTTTTGCGTTTGGCGGCGCGGCCTTCGCCGCGTACGGCTGGCTCGTGCTGAAGTCCACCACCGGCGGTGAGACCCGGACCGCCGTCCCGGTGACGCCGGGCGCTGAGGCGATTCAGTCGGCCTTCGTGCGCGTGGCCGAGCAGGTCCGCCCCGCCGTCGTGCACATCGGCACCCTCCAGGTGGCCCGTTCGGGGCGCCCGGCCGTCCCGCCGGGTCCGTACGCGGACGACCCGGTCTTCAAGGACTTCTTCGACCAGTTCTTCGGCCGCCGCGGTCCGGGCGGCCCGGGCAGCGAGTTCAGGACGCCCGGGCTCGGCTCGGGGGTGATCCTGGACCGGCGCGGCTACGTGCTGACGAACTTCCACGTCATCCGCGGCGCCGACGCGGTGATCATCCGCCTTTCGGACAAGCGCGAGTTCCGCGGCCGGATCGTCGGGACCGATCCGAAGACCGACCTCGCGGTGGTGCGCTTCGAGCCGTCGGGCAACCTCACGGTCGCGACGCTTGGCAACTCGGACGCGCTCCGCGTCGGCGAGTGGGCGATCGCGATCGGCAACCCGTTCGGCCTCGATCAAACGGTGACGGTCGGGGTGATCAGCGCGACCGGCCGGGCCGACGTGGGGATCGCGACCTTCGAGAACTTCATCCAGACCGACGCCTCGATCAACCCGGGGAACTCTGGCGGCCCCCTCGTCAACCTCAAGGGCGAGGTGATCGGTATCAACACGGCGATCGTCGCCGCCGGTCAGGGGATCGGCTTCGCGATCCCGGCCAACATGGCCAAGCGCATCACGACGCAGCTCGTGGACCGCGGCAAGGTCACGCGCGGCTGGATCGGCGTCGCCATGGAGCCGCTCAGCCCGGAGCTCGCGCAGTCGCTGGGGCTCGCCGACACGCGGGGCGCGATCGTCGCGCGCGTCTATCCCAAGAGCCCGGCGGAAGCCGCGGGTCTCCTGCCGCAGGACGTCGTCGTGACGTTCGACAGCGTGGCCGTCGAGGACTACCACCACCTGCAGCGCCTCACCTCCGAAGCGGAGGTGGGCAAGAGCGTGAAGATCGACGTGATGCGGCGGCGCGAGCGCAAGACGGTCGAGCTCAAGGTGGCCGAGTCGCCCGAGAGCACCGGCGCGCCGGCGACGGCGCCGACGTCACCGCCCGTGCCCCCCGGCCAGCGCCGCCTCCGCTGACCGCGGGGAAGGCCGGTGCGTGGCCGGCCCGAAAATCCGCGAGCGGCGTCACGACGCGCCGAGACCGATCGCGTGAGCCTTCGGCAGAGGTAGGGCCAACGGATTTTCTTGGCCGACCCCGCTCCGGCCCTCTCCCCCGCGTCCGCCGCCGCTTCGGCGTGGGATCGTCGAGGGGGCGGTAGGCCGGGGGCCGCTCTGCGGAATCCGTTGGCCCTACCGTCGCCGAAGGCGTCCAGGGCGCGCCCGTCGGAGCGCCTGGTCTACTCGCGGATTCCGAAGAGCGGCCCCCGGCCTACCGC
>JBOHQB010000183.1:0-13804 GCA_050731995.1 Candidatus Rokuibacteriota bacterium | reverse complement strand
CGTGGGACGCGAGGAACGCCGCGACCTTGAGCGCGTGCTCGGACTGCGCGCGCACGCGATAGGGCAGCGTGCGGATGCCGCGCAGCACGAGCCAGCAGTCGAACGGCGAGGGCACGGCGCCGCCCGCAATCTGGAGCGTCCGCAGCCGGTCGAGGAGCGGGCTCCGCTCGCGGACGACGATCGCGCCGCCGAGCACGTCGCTGTGGCCGCCGAGGTACTTGGTCGTCGCGTGCACGACGAGATCGGCGCCGTAGGTGAACGGCGACTGGAGCACCGGCGTCGCCGTCGTGTTGTCACACACGAAGCGCGCGCCGGCCGCGCGCGCGAGGGCGCCGAGCTTCGCGAGGTCGCTCACCTTCCAGAGCGGGTTCGACGGCGACTCGGCCCACACGAGCTTCGTCGTTGGCCGCACCGCGCGCTCGACGGCGGCGAGGTCCGTCATGTCCACGAACGTCGTCTCGAGCCCCCAGCCCGCGTACACGTCGCGCAGGAGCTTGCCGGTCCCGTAGTACGCGTCCATCGGCGCGACGACGTGATCGCCCGGGCCGAGCGACTGGAAGATCGCGGAAGTCGCCGCGGAGGCCGAGGCGAACGCGACCGCGCCGGCGCCGCCCTCGAGCGCGGCGAGGCACGCCTCGAGCGCCGCGCGATTGGGCGCGCTGCTGCGCGAGTAGATGTGGCCGCGCGGGAACGAGCCGTCCGGCTCGCGCTCGAAGGTCGTGGACGGGTAGATCGCGGGAGTCACGGCGCCCGTGGCCGGATCCACCTCCGCGCCCGCGTGCACGGCAACCGTTTCGATCCTCATGTCGGGTTCCCTCCTCCCGCGCCGCCGCGTCGGCCTATCGCCGGCGCCACGCCTGGGTCCGCCGCTCGAGCCACCGGGCCAGGATCATGTGCAAGCCGCGCGCGGCGACGTTCGTGTAGAAGATCATCATCGCCATGGCTGCGGCCGAGGCGACCTCGCCCGTGTCGTCCATGTTCAGGACGGAGACCGACGCGAGCTCGGTGTCGGGCCCGTAGATGAAGACGACCCCCGACACCGTCGTCATCGCGTTCACGAAGAGGTAGATGGCGATGTCCAGCGTGGACGGCAGGCAGACGGGCACCGTCACGCGCCAGAAGGTCTTGTAGAAGGGCTGCTTCAGCGAGGCCGAGACGGTCTCGAACTCGGGATCCATCTGCTTGAGCGCCGTGACCGCGGTGAGGTGGCCCACGGTGTAGAAGTGGACGACCGTGTTGATCACGAGGATCGTCATCGTGCGGTAGAGACCGCCGAGCGGGTTCGCGGGGTCGTTGAAGAAGAAGATATAGGACAGGCCGAGGACGAGACCCGGCACGGCCATCGGCAGCATGGCCAGGAACTGGAAGACGGCGCGGCCGAAGGCGAAGCCCCGGCCCTTCTCCACGAGGTAGGCGCCCACGAACACGACGGCCGTCCCGACGACGGCGGTCAGGAGCCCGAGACGGATCGAGTTGTAGTAGGACCCCCATCCGCCGCCGCCCTTCACGTCGAAGTCGTAGTGGGCGAGCGTGAGGCTCAGGTTGTACGGAAAAAACTTCACCAGCGCCGCGAACTGCGAGACGGCCACGATCCCGAGGAGGAACACGCCGATCGTAATGCAGTAGGCCAGCATCGCGAGGTCCCGGCGCCGCTCCGGCTTCGGCGCGTACGGCACGGCCCGGGTGGACAAGAGCGCCACCTGACGCCGGCGGGCCAGGCGGTCGATCGCGAAGGCGAACACCGCCGGGATCAGCAAGATCACGCTGACGACCGCGCCCATCTCGAAGTTGTGCTGGCCGATGACCTGCTTGTAGACGTCGGTCGCCAGCACGTTGTACTGCCCGCCGATGACCTTCGGCGCGCCGAAGTCGGTGATCACGGTGGTGAACACGACGAAGGTGGCGCTGATCAGGCCGTAGCGCGCGCCCGGGATGGTGACGCTCCAGAAGATGCGCGGCGGTGTCGCGCGCAGCGCCACGGCCGCCTCGAAGAGCCGGGCGTCGGCGAGCGAGAGCGCGGTCAGGATGATGAGCAGGGCGTGCGGGAATGTGGTGAAGACCTCGGCTATGACGATGCCGATGGGACCGTAGATGCTGTGGCCGAAGAGCAGCCCCTTGAGCAAGCCCTGGTTGCCGAAGAGATAGACGAGCGCGATGCCGGGGAGCAACGACGGGACGAGGATGGGAACGAGCGCGATCGTCTTGAAGAGGCCCCGGAGAGGCATGCAGGACCGCGTGAGCGCGTACGCGTACCCGAAGGCCAGCGGCACCGTGATGACGGTGCTGAGAATCGAGACGTAGAGGCTGTTTCCGATGGATCGGAACAGCGCGGGCGTCGAGAAGTACCGGAGGTAGTTCGCGAGGCCGACGAACTCGCCCTGGCTCCCCTCCAGGCTCTTCGCGAGCATGATCCCCAGGGGCATCGCGAGGCCGACGACGAGGTAGAGCCCGATGACGGCCATGAGCCCGCGCATGATCCAGTCGTCGCGGCTGGGCCGGGGGCGGACGATCGGCGCGGCGATGCCGTCGGGGTGGGTCGTCGCGACGTCAGCTATGGAGGGCGCCTCCCGGATAGACCCGGATCCGCTCCCTCGGCACCCGGCAGGCGACGACGCTCTCCTCGGCGAGCCCGAGCCGGCGCACCACGTCCACGGAGAGATCGACGTGCAGCCGGGCGTTGGCCATCGGCTCGCTGACGAGATCGGCCCGGAACAGCGAGCCGAGGAAGACCAGCGCCTCCACCCGCGCTTCGAACGCGTTCTCCTGGCGCTCGGCGGCGCCCTGGACCAGGATATCCTCCGGCCGGATCGCGAGGGTCACCGCAGCGCCCGGCGCCCAGCCGTCCGCCTCGCAGGAGAGGTTCACACCGCCGACGCGAACCGCGCTGCCCTCGACGATCGTGCCGGCGAGGAAGTTCATCACGCCGATGAAGTCCGCGACGAACGGCGAGGCGGGCTCTCGATAGACCTCGAGCGGCGTTCCGATCTGCTCGATCGTCCCGCGGTTCATCACGACGATGCGGTCGGCCATCGTCAGCGCCTCTTCCTGGTCGTGGGTGACCATGATCGTGGTCACGCCGAGGCGCCGCTGGAGCTGCTTGATCTCGTGACGGAGATACACGCGCACCTTGGCATCGAGCGCCGAGAGTGGCTCGTCGAGGAGGAGCAGGCCCGGCGACGTGGCGAGCGCCCGCGCGAGGGCGACGCGCTGCTGCTGGCCTCCCGAGAGCTGCGCCGGGTACTTCTCGCCCTGGTCGGGCAGGCCGACCATCTCGAGCAGCTCGCGGACGCGCCTCGCGACGTCGGCCTTCTTCTTCCGCGTGTTCTCGAGCCCGTATGCGATGTTCTTCGTGGCGGTGAGGTTGGGGAACAGCGCGTACGACTGGAAGACGATCCCGAAATCTCGCTTGGTCGGCGGCAGCGCCGAGATGTCGCGTCCGGCCTGCTCGATGCGGCCGCTCGTCTGGATGTCGAGCCCGGCGATCGCGCGGAGAAGCGTCGTCTTGCCGCAGCCGGAGGGGCCGAGAAAGCAGACGAACTCACCCTCGTGGATCTCGAGCGAGATGCGGCTGAGCGCGGTGAAGGTGCCGAACGTCTTGCTAAGGCTCTCGATGCGGAGATAGGACCTCGGCATGGGACCCCTCGCCCGACCCCTCCCGGGCGACGCGGAGGGGTCGGGCGGCGGACCGGCGCCCGCTACTTCTTCGGCTCCGACTTGGCGTCGTAGCGCTTCTGCCACTCCTCCAGGATCGCCTTGCGGTTCTTGGCCGCCCACTCGAAGTCGTTCTTGATCATGTGCTTCAGCATGTCGGCGGGCAGCCCCTCGATCGGCTGCGTGAGCTTCGGGTTGGCGAGCACGGCGTAGCCTTCGTTGTAGAGCTTCATGGCCTTGTCGCTGATCGACCAGTCCACGAGCTTCTTGGCCGTGTCCAGGTTCTTCGTGCCCTTGACGATGATCGTCGCCTCCATGTCCCAGCCCGACCCCTCCGACGGGAAGACGAGGTCGATCGGCGCGCCCTGCTTCTTCACCCGGGCGCCGCGGAACTCGAAGGAGATGCCGACCGGGTACTCGCCCTGCCCGGCCATCACGCACGGCTTCGAGCCGGAGTGCGTGTACACGCCCATGTTCTGGTGGAGCGCGTCCATGTACTTCCAGCCCTCGGCCTCCCCGAACCCCTGGAGCCACGCCGAGACCTGGAGGAACCCGGTCCCCGAGGAGGACGGGTTCGGCATCACGATCTGTCCCTTGTAGACCGGCTTGGTCAGATCCTTCCACGAGGTGGGCTTGGGCAGATTCTTCTTCTGCGCCTCCGTCGTGTTGAAGCAGATGACCGCGACGTAGGCGTCCATGCCGACCCACGCCGGCGGGTTCGCACGGTCGCGGAACTGGGCTTCGAGCTTCTCCAGCCCCTTGGGCGCGTACGGGATCGTCATGCCCTCGAGCTTCATGATCATGAGACTCGTCGCCGACACGCCCCACACGACGTCGGCCTGCGGATTCGCCTTCTCCGCGAGCAGCTTGGCGGTGATGACCCCGGTGGAGTCCCGGACCCACTTGATCTCGATGTCGGGGTTGTCCTCGTTGAAGCGGGCGGCGTACTTCTTGAGGTCGTCCGCCTCGACCGCGGTGTAGACCGTCAGCGTCGTCTTCGCGGCGGCGGCCGGGACGACGAGCCCGACGGCCACCAGGGCGGCGACGGCGCCCCAAAAAACGGTGCGGAGCCTGACTGCTACGCCGTGAGCCATGAGATCCTCCCTGTGGCGATTCGTCTTAGCCACCGAACGACGGCCACGCCGCCAGCGCTGCGGGCGGCTGATTCTAGCACTACAGGCGACTACGGCTTGGCGACCTCGTGCAGGTACCACTCCGTGTAACGGATCACGTTGTACTCCCGCTTCGTCGAGTATGGACCCGGGGTGAACGCCGACGAGCTCACGCCGGCCTGGTTCCGTTCGCAGAGGTCCCAGTCCTGCTCGCTCGTCAGCTCCCAGAACGGCAGGAGCCTCTCGAGCTCGTAGTCCCTCCCCTCGACCGCGTCCTCATGGACGAGCCACTGGACCTGGACGCGCGTCGTCTGCGGGCCGGCCGGGACCAGTCGCGTGGACACCGAGTGATCGCCGCTCGAGTGGTTCCAGAAGTTCGGCATCGTGCGCACGCGCAGCGTGCCGACATCCCGCGTCGGATAGTCACCCATGACGGGCGCGACCGGCCGGCCGTCCATGGACTCGGTCACCCACCCGGGCGTGAGCGGCGTGCGGTTGATCGACCACCAGCAGTCCGGCGACGGGAAGCGCACCATGCCCGCCTCCTCGTAGTCGATCGCGAGACCGTGGGCCGCGAGACGCGCCGAGGTCGCCCGGGCGTGAGTCTCGATCTCCCGTCGGATCCGCGCGTCGTCGATCGGCGCGTTGTCCCAGTTGGCCTTGACGTACTGCGGGTGGTTCGCGTGGCAGTGCCAGCACTCGCGGTTGTTCTCCCAGACGAGCTTCCAGTTCGCGCGCACCTCGTAGTTCCGCACCGCGGCGACCCTGGCGCGCTCGAGCCCTTGCGCCCGGAGCATCGGAGCCAGCGCGCTCGCCGCCGGGTCGAACGGGGTCGGGTCGGCGGCGAGGCAGACGAAGATCAGCCCCCCGACCTCGCGGAGGCGGGCGCGATGCAGGCCGAACCGCGTCGGGTCGAGGTCGCCGTCCCTGTCCATCCCGCCGCACGCCACGAGCTCGCCGTTCCGCGCGTAGGTCCACTGGTGGTAGGGACAGACGATGCGCCCGACGTGCCCGGCATCATCCTGGCAGACGCGCATGCCGCGGTGGCGACACGTGTTGTGCAGCGCGTGCAGCCGGCCGTCGTCGCCGCGGATGACGACGAGGGAGTCGGTGTCGATGTCGAGCACGAAGTAGTCGCCGGGCGCCTTCACCTGGCAGGTGTGCCCGGCGAAGAGCCACCCGCGGCGCCAGATCCGCTCGAGGTCCAGCTCGTAGATGCCCGGGTCGGTCTGGAACTCCCGCTGGAGAGCGTACCCGGACGAGTGCTCGGCGATCAGGCGCTCGAGCAGGAGCAGGGCGTCCGTCATCGCTCGACGAGCATAGCACCGGCTAGCATCGGAGCCGGAGTCCCTGAGGGTCGTAGAGCACGTCCGGCGCGACCTCGGCCGCGTAGCGCCGGCCGAACGCCTCGACCTCGAGCGGCGTACCGGGCGTCGCGAGCGCGAGCGGAAGGTAGACAAAGCCGATGTGCTTCGCCACCGTGTGGCCGTACCCGGCGCTCCTGAGCCGCCCCACCACGCCACCGTCGGCGTAGACCGCCTCGCCGCCATAGAGATCCGCGTCGTCCTCGAGCGGCACTTCGATCGTGAGCGTGCAAAGCTTGCGCCGGACGCCCGCCGCCTGGAGCCGCAGCAGCGCCTCGCGCCCGATGAAGTCGCCCTTCGTCAGGCGCACGCAGAAGTCGAGGCCCGCCTCCCACGGGTCCTCGGCCGGCGTGATGTCGGTGGACCAGTAGCGATAGCCCTTCTCGAGGCGGAGCGAGTCCACCGCCTTGTACCCCGCCGGCCGGATTCCAAATCGCCGGCCGGCCGACAGGAGCGCGTCCCACACGGCCAGGCCCCGCTCGGCCGGCACGTAGAGCTCCCAACCCAGCTCGCCGACGTAGGTCACGCGCTGCGCCCACACGGCGACACCGGCGACGTCGATCTCGGCGGCGCTCATGTACGGCAGCGCCCTGCTCGACACGTCGCGCGTGGTCACGGCCTCCAACACGCGGCGCGCGTCGGGACCCCACATCCCGATGCAGGCGAACGCGTCGGTGACGTCGTGGATCTCGACCGACCCGTCGTGGGGTGCGTGCATCCGGATCCAGCCGAGGTCGCTCGCGACGAAGTTGCTGCCGGTCGTCACCCGGAAGCCGTCGTCCGCGACGCGGGTGAGCGTCAGGTCGCTCTCGATCCCGCCGCGCGGGTTCAGGAACTGCGTGTAGATCACGCGGCCGACGGGACGGTCGACGTCGTTGTCGGCGAGGTGCTGGAGCAAGGCCACGGCCCCCGGCCCGCGCACGTCGAGCTTGCCGAAGGAGCTGAAATCGAAGAGGGCGACGCGCTCGCGTGCCGCCCGATGCTCCTCCGCGACACGCGCGAAGAACGCCGGGCGCCCCCAGCCCCACGCGCGCTGGTCCGCCCCGGCACGCCGCCCGTGAGCGCCGGGCTCGAAGTAGTTCACGCGCTCCCAGCCGTTCTTCTCGCCGAACACCGCGCCGAGCGAGCCGAGACGCGCGTCGAGGGGACTCAGCCGGCGCCCGCGGGCCCACTCGTTCTCGTCGTGAGGGTAGCGCAGCGTGTAGTAGTACTTGTACGACTCGCGCGCGCGCTCGGCGGCGTACGCCCGGTCCGCGTACGACGAGCCGAAGCGACGCACGTTCAGCTCGGTCACGTCGTACGGCGGCTCGCCGTCCACGATCCAGTCGGCGAGGATCTGCCCGATCGCGCCGCCGGCGCCGAAGCCGGTGTGCGAGAGCCCCGCCGCCAGCCAGAAGCCAGGAACGCCGGGCACGGGCCCGAGCAGCGGTCGGCTGTCGGGCGTGATGCCCTCGGGGCCGTTGGTGAGATGCGCCAGCTCGGCCTTGGAGAGCATCGGCACTCTCCGGATGGCGCCCTCGAGGATCTCGCCGAACAGCTCCCAGTCGGACGGCAGGAGCTGCTGGGTGAAGTCCCACGGCACGCCGCCGACGGACCACGCAACCGGATGGCGCTCGAAGCCGCCGATGAGAAAGCCGCCGACCTCCTCGCGCATGTAGACGAGATTCTCGGGGTCACGCAGGCACGGGGTGTCGCGCGGCAGCGCTTGCCCGGCGATCGGCTTCGTGGTCACGTGTTGATGAATCAGTGGGGTGATCGGCAGGTCGACGCCCACCATCGCGCCGACCTGCGCGGCCCACATCCCGGCGGCGTTGATCACGCACTCGGTCTCAATGTCGCCTCGGTCCGTCCGAACCCCGCTGACGGCGCCCCGCGCGCCCCGCACGATACCGGTCACCCGCACCCCGGTGCTGAGCGCGACGCCGGCCCGCCGCGCACGGCCCGCGAGCTCCATCGTGATCCCGCTCGGGTCGAGCCAGCCGTCGCCGGGAAGGTGCATCGCGCCGTAGAGGCTCTCGCCGGACATGAGCGGGAAGATACGGAGCGCCTCCCCGGGCGAGATCGTGTCCACGTCGAGGCCGATCGCCTTCGCCATGCCCACCTGGCGCTGGAGGAATCTCAGCTGATCCCGGCTCGAGGCGACGCGCAGGCTGCCCACCTCGTGCCAGTGCGGGACCGCGTCCGGCTCCGACTGGAGACTCCGATAGAGGCCGATGCTGTACTGGCGCATGCGCATCAAGGTCGGCGAGGTGTGGAAGTGCGTCACCATGCCGGCCGCGTGCCAGGTGGAGCCGCTCGTCAGCTCGCCCTTGTCGAGGAGCAGGACGTCGGTCCAGCCCTTCCGCGCCAGGTGATAGGCGATGCTGCAGCCCGCGATGCCGCCGCCCACGATGACGACCCGGGCGCGATCTTTCACGTCGCGCTCCGCCGCCAGCCGGTCTCGAGGAGGGCGGCCGCGCCGCCGCCGCCGACGGCCCTGAGAAGGAGCACCGAGCCGAGCGCGATGGCGAGGATGCCCGTGGCCAGCGTGCAGGCGGCGTCGAGAGAGCCGCCGACGACCTGCTCGAGGATCGCGACCGAGCCGAGGCGGAGGCCCGGATGGGTCAGGAAGACCACGGCGCTGACGGCGACCATCCCGTCGACGAAGAAGGACACGAAGATCGAGAGCGCGGCGCCGGTCAGGAGCGGCAGCACCACGCGCGTGAACGTCCGCACCGTCCCGGCCCCCAGGTTCGTCGCGGCCTCCTCGAGCGCGGGGTCGATCCGCCTCAGCGCGCTGACCGCCGTCGGTAGGGCGACCGGAAGCTTCCAGAAGACGACCGCGGCGACGAGGCCCCAGATCGTGCCGGCCATGCGAAGCGGCGGCCCGCCGAAGGCCAGGACGTACCCGACGCCGATCACGATACCGGGCAGTGCCGCCGGCAGCAGGGCCAGCGACTCGAGCGCGCGCGCGCCCCACGGCCGCCGGCGCGCGATCACGGACGCGGCGACGAGCGCAAGCGAGGTGCCGGCAACGCCGCAGAGGAGCGCGAGCTTGACGCTGTCCCAGACGGGCCACGCATCCGAAAGCACCCCGTCGCCCCCCCACAGGCGGGCGAGGAAGACCAGCGGGACGACGGCGTACAGCACCGCGATCACGCCGACGATCCCGCCCGAGACGGCGAAGAGCGGCCAGCGGACGACTGCCGGCGTGGGCCGCAGCGCGGTCCGGGCGTCCGCAGACACGGTCGGGTTCGCGCGGGCGCCGACCCAGCAGGTGTTGATCAGGTAGGCGGCGAGGCACGGGGCCATGAGGATGACACTGAGCGCGGACGCCGCCGTGACGTCGTTCAGCCTCGCCATGTGCGCGTAAATCTCGGTCGTCAGCATCCTGACCCGGCCGCCGACGAGGATCGGGTTGGCGAAGTCCGTCATGCAGAGGACGAAGACGGTCAGCGACGCCGAGGCGAGCCCCGGCCGGACCAGCACGAGCGTGACGCGCCGGAGCGTCATGAGCGGACCGGCTCCGAGACTCTCCGCCGCCGCCTCGAGCGCCGGGTCCACGGAGCCCAGCGCGCCGGCGAGCCGGCTGTAGGCGTGCGGCAGGAACGTGAGCACCTGCGCGACGACGATCCCGTGGAAGCCGTCGATGTCCCAGTGAAGCCCGAGCGAGCGCGTGACGACGCCCGTGGGGCCGGCCAATAGAATGAGCGCAAGCGAGACGAGGAACGGCGGCGACACCACCGGCAGGAATCGCACGAGCCCGAGGATGCGCCGGCCGGGCACGGTCGTGCGCGTGGCCGCGCAGGCGACGACGAGGGCGAGGAGCACGGTCACCGCGGTCGAGACGGCCGAGACGGCGAGGCTGTTCCCGAGCATCGGCGCGAACGACGGCGGCGGTCCCATCGCTCCCGGAACGCCGACAACCAGCACCGTGACGACCGGCCAGAGGACGAAGGTCAGGAGCAGCAGGAAGACCACCGCCGCAAGCGCGACGGAGGTCGCCATCCGGCTCAGCCGGCGGTGAAGCCGCCGTCCACGACCAGCTCGGCGCCGGTCATGAACGAGGACTCGTCGCTCGCGAGGAAAAGCGCGACGTAGGCGATCTCGCGCGGCTGCGCGATCCGTCCGAGCGGGATGCCGGTCTCGAACTCCTTGCGGATCTCGGGCGTGAGGTACGGCGCCTGGAGCGGCGTGTCCACGATCCCGGGATGGATCACGTTGCAGCGAATCTTGTCGCGCGCGAACTGGATCGCGAGCGACCTGCCGAGCGAGATGAGCGCGCCCTTGGCCGCCGTGTACGCGTCCTGGGCGCGGGTGAAGCCGGCGAGCGCGGAGACCGAACCCATCAGAATGATCGAACCCCCACCCGCGGCCTGCAGGTGAGGAATACCGTATTTCGTAACCCAGAACACGGACTTCAGATTGATGGCCATGACGCGGTCCCACGACGTCTCATCGGTCTCGAGCACCGAGCGGTCGCGGTCCTTCCACAGCACTCCCGCGTTGTTGTGCAGGACGTGGAGCGCGCCGAAGCGCCGGACACCCTCGTCGACCATGCGCTTCACGTCGGCTTCGACGGCGACGTCGCCGACCGTGGCGAGCCCCTGCCCGCCCGCGTTGTCGACGAGCGCCACCGTCTCCTTTGCGGCGGCTCCATCGATGTCGGCGACGACAACGCGCGCGCCCTCCTCGGCGAAGAGCACGGCGCACTCGCGCCCCATGCCCATGCCGGCGCCGGTGATGAACGCCGTCTTGCCCGCGAGTCTCCCGGCCATCTACGACACCCCGACGGCGTCAGATCCTCTCGAAGTTTCGGATGAGCTCCCAGTCGGTCACGGCCTGATCGAACGCCGCCTGCTCGAGCCGCGCCGTGTGGAGATAGTGCTCGACGACCCGCTCGCCGAACGCCGCGCGCGCGGCCTTCGACCCCGCCAGCTCGTCGATCGCCTCGCGGAGCGTCTTCGGCACCTGCGTGAGCGTCGCGTCCTCGTAGGCGTTGCCCTCGTAGAGCCGCGGCGGCTTCAGCCCCGCCTGGATCCCGTGCAGGCCCGCGGCGATCGTCGCCGCGAAGGCCAGGTACGGGTTCGCGTCGGCACCGGGGATGCGGTTCTCGACGCGGAACGACGCCCCCTCCCCGCAGAGGCGGAAGCCGCACGTGCGGTTGTCCCAGCCGGCGGCGACGCGCGTGGGCGCGAAGGAGCCCGACTGGTAGCGCTTGTAGGAGTTCACGCCCGGCGCGTAGAAGTACGCGAAGTCGCGCGCCATCGTCATCTGGCCCGCGAGCCACCGGCCGAAGAGGGGCGTCCACTTCGCGCGGCGGCCGGCGCCGCCGGCCGGGGCGAAGAGCGGGCGCTTGCCCGTCTTGTTCCAGAGCGACGAGTGCAGATGGAACGACGAGCCCGCGCTGCCGGCGTCGTACTTCGCCATGAAGGTCAGCGAGCAACCCTGGAGATGCGCGATCTCCTTGGCGCCGTGCTTGTAGAGCACCGCGCGGTCGGCCATCTCGAGCGCCTCGGCGTAGACGAGGTTGATCTCCTCCTGGCCGCGCCCCCACTCGCCCTTGGAGTTCTCGACCGGCACGTCCGCGCCCTCCATGCCATTCCGGATCGCGCGGACGAGCGGCTCCTCCTTCGTGGTCTGCAAGATGTGATAGTCCTCGAGATAGTGCGACGCCGGCGTCACGTTCTGATAACGCTTCGCACGCGCCTCCTCGAAGGACTCCTTGAACACGTAGAGCTCGAGCTCGGCCGCGGTCTTCACCGTGTAGCCCGCGGCCGCAGCCCGCGCGATCTGGCGCTTGAGCACCCAGCGCGGCGCCTCCTCGACCGCCTCGCCTTCTTCCGTATAGACGTCACAGAAGACGAGCGCCGTCTTCGGCAGCCACGGGATCAGGCGCGCGGTCTCCGGGTCGGGCACCATCTTCATGTCACCGTAGCCGCGCTCCCATGAGGTGAGCTTGAACCCGGGCAGCGGCTCCATCTCCATGTCGACGGTGAAGAGGTAGATGCAGGCGTGGATGCCCTCCTCGCGCGCGTGCTCGAGCCAGTGGCGCCCGGTCAGGCGCTTGCCCATGAGGCGGCCGAACGTGTCGGGAAAGACCGTGAGGACGGTGTCGATCTCGCCTTTGCGGATGAGCGCGTCGAGGCCTTTCGGATCGAGCCGCCCCGGCATGGGGCGGATGGTAGCGCAACTAGAGCAGTCCGGGAACCGAAACCAGGCGCCCTCCGACCGGATCGACGGCGAGCATGAATCCCTCGAGCGCGTACGCGCCGAGCACGGGCTGGCTCTCGGCATCACCGAAGACGACGAGCGTCAGCTCGGCACGGCCGTCGATCCGGATCCACGTGCGCCCGATGTCTCGGGAGACCTGTCGGCCGTCGGCCAGCTCGAACTCGGCCGCAACATGTGGAACGACGCCCAGCCTTGTCAGGATGCGCTCGGAAACCATCGTGTAGGTCGCGCCGGTGTCCACGAGCGCCTCGAGCGGCTCCCAGTACCGCCCGAACGGATCGCCGAGCTCGATCACGGTGCGGAACGTTCCCATGGCGGCAGCGTACGCCCCGGCGCGTCGGGCGACAAGAGTGTCGCCGCGGATACGGCGGCTGTGGCATGCTCAGCGCGTGGCGCCCTCTCCGCGTCGGACGATCGTGGCGTGGACACTCTACGACTTCGCCAACTCGTCCTTCGCCGCGATCATCCTCGCGACCATCTACCCCGCCTACTACGCCAACGTCGTCGTCGGCAACGCCGAGGGGCGCGGCGACTTCTGGTGGGGACTCGCGATCTCGACGGCGATGGTCGTCAACGCCCTCACGGCGCCCCTGCTCGGCGGCGTCGCCGATCACGCGGGCGCGCGCAAGCGGTTCCTCGTCGGCTTCACGCTCGTCTCGGTGGCGGCGACGGCGCTGATGGCGACCGTGGGCGAGGGCATGGTGCTCTGGGGCTGGGCGGTTGCCGTCGTCGGCGTGGTGACCTTCGAGGCGGCCTTCGTCTACTACAATTCCTACCTGCCCCGAATCGCCCCGCCCGAGGCGCTCGGCCGCGTCTCGGCCTGGGGTTTCGCGGTCGGCTACGCGGGCTCGCTCGTCGCCTTCCTCGCCGCCTATCCGTTCGCCGCGGCGAAGGCCTACTGGGGCTGCTTCCTCGTCGCCGCCGTGCAGTTCATCGTGTGCTCGCTGCCGTCGTTCCGGATCCTGCCGGCGGACGCGCGCCAGGCGACGAGCCTCCGAGATGCTGCGGCGCGCGGGATCGTCCAGACGCTGGCGACGTTCCGCGAGATCGCCCGCGCGCCCGAGCGGCGCGAGGTGCGGCGCTTCCTCACCGCGTATCTCGTCTACGAGGACGGCGTGAACACCGTCGTCACCTTCGCCGGGATCTTCGCCGCCAAGACCCTCGGCTTCGCCTTCACCGAGATCATCCTGCTCTTCATGCTCGTGCAGATCACGGCGCTGATCGGCTCGGCAGCCTGGGCGGGGCCGACGGACCGCCTCGGCCCGCGTCTCGTCGTCCGCGTGACGCTCGTGCAGTGGGCCCTCGTCACGGTCCTTGCCTTCTTCGTGGAGGTGAAATGGCACTTCTGGATCGTCGCGGTTCTCGCGGGCACGGGCCTCGGCGCCGTCCAGGCCGCGAGCCGGACCTTCATGGCGACGCTCGTGCCGCGCGGCCGCGAGGCGGAGTTCTTCGGCTTCTACGCCC
>JBOHQB010000182.1:0-2344 GCA_050731995.1 Candidatus Rokuibacteriota bacterium | reverse complement strand
CGCTCAGCAATTTCGTTGCACAACGTCCCGGGCGTCACCGGTCTACCGCCGCAAGGCGTTAGAGGCGACTCCGGCACGTTCGCCGGGCGGGTCGAAGAACGACTCTGGCTCGGATCTCGAGCCGGGCTAACATGTCAAGCAGGGTCTCGATGCTGAAGAGGTCGATTCGACCGCGCATCAGGTTTGAGGGGACCTTGAGGTGCTCAGCCTCATCGGCCGAGAAGCCAAGGTCGCGGAACACGTTGCCGTTCGACCGGATCAGCTTCACCTTCTTCACGGAGCACCTACAAGGTCAGCCTTCGATGATGAACTTCGCGATGTAGAACACGCGGTGCTCTGCCGAGCGTCGTCCGGGAATCCCCTGAGCCTTAACATCATCTCGACGACGCCCTCGACGTCCCGTCCGGCCCTGGGAAGACCCGCCACGTCGAGCCCCAGCCTCCGGGCGATCGACGAGCGGACCTCTTCGGGGTTCGGGGTCTCCCCTTCGATTGCCGAGGACTTCACCACCTCGTTCGTCAGCGCCGTGAGACTCGCCTCGACCCGGAGCTCGAAGCCTTGACGCCACGCAGAACTTCGAGGCGCCGCTCACCAGTGAGCGCCTCTTCGGCTGGCACGCGGCACTCTTTCCAACCGGACACAGCGGGATGAGGCGTATCACCGTCGGCGCCTGGCGTCGGAAGGAGGCCGGGCCGATGCAGGTGGTCTCGGGCCCCATCGGTAGTGAGCGGGTGCATTTCGAAGCGCCCGGTGCCGAGCGCCTGGAGTCCGAGATGACCAGATTCATCGAGTGGTTCAATGCGCCGCCGTCCGTTGACCCTGTGCTCAAGGCCGGAATTGCACACTTCTGGTTCGTCACCGTCCACCCGTTCGAGGACGGCAATGGCCGAATCGCGCGCGCAGTCGCCGACATGGCACTGGCGCGCGCCGATGGCATCAAAGGACGCTTCGACAGCATGTCCTCGCAAATCGAAGCGGATCGGAAGGACTACTACCTGGAACTGGCAGCGGCGCAGCGCAGCGGCACGGACATCACGCGGTGGCTTGCGTGGTTTCTTGGCTGTCTCGATCGGGCGATCAGCGGCGCCGACCAGGCGCTCGCGTCCGTGCTTCACAAGGTAACGCTCTGGCAGCGTATCAACCGCCGACCGGTCAACGATAGGCAGCGGCTGGTCATCAACCGCCTGCTGGACGGGCTCGAGGGTTTCCTGACGACCTCGAAGTACGCCAGGCTCGCCCAGTGCTCACCGGACACGGCGCTGCGTGATAGTCGCGAACTGCTCGAGCGCGGCATCCTCGTGAAGAACCCCGGCCGGGGTCGGAGCACGAGCTATCGACTCGCTGATCCGGAGATGGTGTTGGAGTGAGCCACCGCGGGAGGTCGATGACGAACGGCCGGGTCAAGAACCGATGCGGGTCAACGACGGCTCGTGCCGGTCGGGGCTTCGTCGGATCGTCGTCGGCGCCCTGACCAGCAGTTGCCGCCGAGGCGGGACCCGTCAGCCAGCGTCGGCGGGTAGAAAGCGGGCGATGGCGGCGGCGAATCGATCGAGGGCGTCGAGACCCGCCGGAACCTCGGACCAGAAGCGCTCGGCGTCGAGCGTCGCGTAGCCGTGGGCGATGCGGTGGCGGACCGCCACTGCTCGCGCCAGGTCGTCGGCCAGGCCCTCGTCGAGCAGGCCGCGCCGTGCCAGGATCTCAAAGCCCTCGGCGTAGGACGACGGGACGCCCCATCCTTCGTCGGCGACGATGTGAAAGCCGACGTCGATCGCTTCCTGGACAGCGACAAGCAGGCTCATGGCGAGCGCGTCCTGCAGGTCCACGTCGTGGCGGAACACGTCCACCGACTCGGGGCGGCGTCGGCGAGCCCGGTCCACATGCTCGCGCAGGGTGGCCAGTTTGCGGAGGACGAGGACCGCGTCGGTCAGCGCGAGGCTCGCGAACCGCTGGCCGGCGAAGCTCCGGCGGCGGCCAGGCGCTCTCGGAAGCGCTCGGCGGCGGGCGCCAGCACCGTCATCAGATCGGCGTGCTCGATCGCCGCCCTCGCCACGAAGCGCGGGAACTCCTGCGGCGGGTCGGCGACGAGGACCACGGCGGTGCGCGCCGCCTCCCAGCGGAGCAGCGTGGAGGCCCGATCGAGCCGGACGAGGTCGACCGGCCGGCCGCAGAGCCGCTCCAGGCGTGCCTGCAGGTCGAGCTCGGCGGCAAGCGAGAGAGTCGGGTCGCGAGGCAGGATGCCGACGTCGATGTCGCTGTCAGGTCGCAGGGCGCCACGCGCGCCGGATCCGAACAGGATCGCGAGGCGAAGCGGCGGCGCATCGGCCAGCGCCAGGCGCACGCCTTG
>JBOHQB010000181.1:0-10569 GCA_050731995.1 Candidatus Rokuibacteriota bacterium | reverse complement strand
TTCCTGCTCCACGTCGTCCCCGACGGCTTCGTCCGCATCCGCCACGTCGGGCTGCTCGCCAACCGGACCCGGAAGGCCAAGCTCGCCCGCTGCCGCCAACTCCTGGCCCAGCCTCCCGCGCCCGCGGCTCGCCCGCGCGAATCGGTGCAGGCCCTCATGCTGCGCCTCACCGGCCTCGACATCGCACGCTGTGCCCTCTGCCACCGCGGGCGGAGAGCTTCCGCTCCTGAATCAAGTGGGCGAGATAGGCCCTGGACCTCCTCGGGGGTCAGGTGATCCGGCGCGCGGTGGTAGTACCTCGCCAGCTTCACGACCGCGGCGACGTACGACTCGTGGGTGCGGGGCGAGAAACCACGCAGGGCCATGTCGCGGATCATGCGGGTACGGAGCTCGCTCATGAGACACCTCCATCGCAGATTGGGATGGCGGTGATTCTGAGCGAGCGGACGGCACGACGGCAGACGGGAGAAAAGCGCCGGCGAGGGCGCGCTGTTCGACCTACCGCGTCAGCGGTTTAGTTCAACTCGATCTATCTTGAACTGCGTTATCCGGCTGCGTAGTTCTGTATATCTCGACGGACGAGCCCGGGGGCCGTCCGAAGGTCCCAGAGTTTCCGCGCTGTTGCAGAACACGCCATGGATCGCTTGCCGGGATATACCGCGAGGCGCTGCAGGATATCGCGAGCGTCATATGGCAAAGCGTAACGTCGAGCCAATAGCAGGTGCAACCTATTCCCGCTGAACAGCAAGGCCGGGCTCAGCAACGCCTGCATGGGCGTCCACGTGGACATTCCCGGAGGCAGCCCCGCACTTCGCCTGGCTGCGGGGGGATCGGTGCGGGCCGCGAATACCGGGCGCCCATCTAGGCCGCGACCCGGAAGGCTCCGTCCAGCGGGACGACCCAGTTCGGGCGGGTATTCCCCGTTGGGGACTTGAACCCGTGCCGATCGGAATTGGTTGGGCCGTACCCACTTCATACCTCAGGGGGACTCCGAGGGACGCCGGACGATCCAGCGGAGGATGAACGCCGCGCCCAGCCCCGCGAGGACGTGCTTGAGCGTGTGGCCGCTCACGATCCCGCCGAGCGCGAAGATCGCGCCGTCGGCATGCTCCGTGACTTTCGAGGCGCCGTAGCAGACGATCGCCCACCAGAGGTCGCCGTCTCGCGCACGCGCCGAGGGGAACGCGAGCATCAAAAACGGGATCGCCAGCATCGGGAAGAACTGGACGAGACCGTACGCGCGCAGGTCGTCGTCGATCAGGGCCCAGTACCCCACCGAGGCGAGCCCCGCGATCAGCAGCGGTGGCAGCAGTGTCCGGCCGGCGCGCGCGCCGACGCGGTCGGCGACCACGAGCGCCAGGAACGTCATGAAGACGACCGTCATCGGCAGCCGGTCCCAGACGAGCCGGGCGTTGTCCGGCGCCAGGTGGTACCACGCCGAGCCGACCGATGTCCCGGCGACCCCCGCGAAGAGGATGCCGGCGGCGGCCGCGTCCCAATCGCGGGCGCGCCGGGAGGCGAGCCGGACGAGCCCCGCCACGCCGACGGCGAGGAAGACGACGTTCGACAGCACGTTGAGCGCGTTCGGGACGCCGGCGAGCGTGCGCCGATCGGCGAAGGCGTGGTAGCCGAGGTCTTGGGGGATCGGCGGCAGCAGGGCGGCCACGACGACGCCGACGACGGCGAGGCCGACGAGGACGCCGGCGCGGATCACCGGGCGGCGCGACGGCGTGCGACGTGCAAGACGGCGATCACCGTCATCCCGTCCTTGATCTCGGAGCGCTCGACCATCTGGAAGACTTCGTCGAAGGGGAAGGCACGCACCTCGATGAACTCGGTGGGATCGCCCGCGCGTGCGACGGGACGGAGGCCCTCGGCAAGGTACAGGTACGCGGTCTCGTCCAGCACGCTCTTGGAGGTGTGGTACTCGCACAGCGGGACGAGTCGCGCGGCTTCGTAGCCTGCCTCCTCGGCCAGCTCGCGCTGCGCCGCCGCCTCCGCGCTCTCGCCGAGCTTCGTCCCGCCCGTCGGCATCTCCCACAGGAACGCGCGCGCCACGTAGCGGTACTGCCCGACGAGCAGGACGGTGTCGGCGTCGAGGAACGGCAGCACGCCGACGCACGGCCGGCACTCGACGACGCCGTAGAGCGTCGTCCGACCGTCCGGCAGCTCGGCGATGTCCTCGCGGACGCGGATCCACGGGTTCGCGTACACGGGCCGGCTCGACCGCGTACGCCAGGGGGCGCGGGCCAGCGTAGGCCGCCGCTCGCTCACGGTGTGGGGCTCGGCACGCCGGTCCCGGCGCCGCCGCCCCGGCCGCGCAGGAACCGCACCAGCGGTGGCGCGACGAGGGCGCTCAGGCCCGCCAACAACAAGATGAGCGTGAGCGGACGCCCGGCGATGGCCAGGAAGTTGCCCTGCTCCATGAAGAGCGCCTGGCGAAGTGTCTTCTCCATGAGCGGTCCGAGGACGAGGGCCACGACGAGCGGCGACGGGTCGATGGCGAGCTTGCGCAGCCCGTAGCCGAAGAGCCCGAACGCGACCAGCACCCAGAGGTCCAGCTGGCTGTTGTTCAGGCTGTAGGCGCCGACGAGGCAGAGCAGCAGCACGAGCGTGGCCAGCACGTGCTGGGGCAGGCGGAGCACGCTGACGAAGAGCCCGACCATCGGCAGGTTGAGGATCAAGAGGATGACGTTGCCGACGTACATGCTGGCCACGACGCCCCAGAACACCTCCGGGCGCTGGCTGATGAGCAGCGGGCCCGGCTGGATTCCGGTGATGATCAGCGCGCCGAGGAGGATCGCCGTCGCGGGCGAGAACGGAATGCCGAGCGACAGGAGCGGCACCATCGCGCCCGCGGTCGCCGCGTTGTTGGCCGCCTCGGGCCCGGCCACGCCCTCGATGGCGCCGTGCCCGAACCGCTCCGGGGTCTTCGAGACCTTGCGCTCGAGCGTGTAGGAGATGAAGGTGGCCAGCACCGCCGCGGGACCGGGGATGAGCCCGGTGAAGAATCCCACGACCGAGCCCCGCGCGATCGGCGCCGCCGACTGCCGCCACTCCCGCCGGGTCGGCATCAGGTCTCGCAGCTTGACCGACGCGATGTTGGCGCGCCGGATGCCCGCCTCGGCGATGAGGAGCACCTCGGCGACGCCGTAGAGCCCCATGATGACCGGCACCAGCTCGACGCCCTGCGAGAGCTGGGTCGAGCCGAAAGTGAAGCGCCGGACCGCCGAGATCTGGTCCATCCCGACGGTGCCGAGCGCCAGGCCGATCGCCACCATGAGGAAGGCGTGCATCACCGAGCCGCCGCTGAGGCGTGAGAGCAGCATCAGCCCCGACAGCGTCAGGGCGAAGTACTCGGGCGGCCCGAAGCGCAGGGCCTGGTCGGCGAGCCACGACGCGGCGAGCATGATCCCCACGATGCCGACCGTGCCGGCGACGAACGAGCCCACGGCGGCCACGGCAAGGGCAGCGCCGGCCCGCCCCTTCTTGGTCATCTGGTAGCCGTCGAGCGTCGTCACCACCGACGCCGCCTCGCCGGGCACGTTGACGAGAATGGACGTCGTGGATCCCCCGTACATCGCGCCGTAGTAGATGCCGGCGAGCATGATCAGGGCCGTGGCGGGATCGAGCGCGAAGGTCGAGGGCAGGAGCAGCGCCATGGCGCCGACGGGCCCGATGCCGGGCAGGATGCCGACGATCGTGCCGATCAGGACGCCGACGAAGCAGGCGAAGAGGTTGGTCGGCGTCAGGGCCACGGCGAAGCCGTAGGCGAGGCCGTCGAGGGGACCCATCGAGTGGTCTCTCTCTCAGTCGAAAAGGGCGCCGCGGGGCAGCGGCACGCCCAGCAGCACGCCGAAGAGATACCAGGAGCCCAGGGCGCTGACGATCGCGGTCACCAGGGCTCCCGTCCAGCCGGCGCCGAGCCGTCGCAGCAGGAACCCCGTGAACAGGAACGCCGCGACGGCATACCCCACCCACGGCAGAAGCAGGCAGAAGCCGACGAGGACGCCACCGCTGGCGACGACGCGCGCCCGGGTGTCGCCGGAGGGCATCGCGCCCGCGGCGGCGGCGGCGTCGGCGGGCGCGCGCCGGAAAGCTCGCATCACCCAGGAGGCGGCGACGATGGCGCCGAACGCGCCGACGCTCAGCGGGAAGAAGCCCGGCCCCGGCCGCGCCGTCGTGCCCAGCGCCAGGGGCCACGCGTTGGCGAGATAGACGCCAGCGGCCGCCAGGACGGCGAGCGCCACGAGCCGCTCGATCATGTTCGCCGTGTCGCTACTTCTTCTTGAGCATCCCCAGCCGCGTGAGGACCTCGGTGTGGTACTTGTACTCCTTCCAGAGATCGGCGCGGATCTGATCGCCGGCGCGGTAATCGATGTCGATCACCCGCTGCTTGATCGTGTTGACGAACTGCGGCTCCTCCATGGCCGCCTTGACGGCGTCATGGATGTACTTCTGCACGGCTCCGGGTGTGCCCTTGGGCGCCACGAACGTGAACCATGCGCCGCTGACGGCGTCCCAGCCCATATCCTTGGTGCTCGGCGCATCCGGGTAGGCGGGATGGCGCTTCCCCTGAAAGACCATGAGCACCCGCATCTTCCCGCCCTCGACCAGTGGCTTGACCTCGCCGGGCTGGGCCACCAGGACCTCGACGTGGCCGCCGAGGAAGGCCGGGCTCGACTCCCCCCACCCCGAGAAGGGCACGTGAGTGAAACTGAAGCCGGTCCGGCGCCCGAGCTCCTCGAGGCTCAGGTGGCTGGAGGTACCCTCGCCCGGCGTGGCCACGCGGAGCTTGCCTGGGCTGGCTTTACTGGCGGCGATTAACTCCTGGACCGTCTTCCAGGGCGACTCCGGTTTCACCACGAGCAGCGAGTAGAAGGAGACCACGTTGATGATCGCCTCGTAGTCGTCCGGCGTCTTGTACGGCAGGTCGTTGATCTGCGGGTGGATGACGAGCGTCGAGAGCGGCGCCAGGATGATCGTGTAGCCGTCGGGCTTGGCCTGGACCAGCTCGGCCACCGCCAGCGAGCCGCCCGCACCGGGCCGCGTGACGATCGCGATGCCCTTCGGGAACTTCTTCTTCATCCCCTCGGCGAGCGGGCGGACCGTGATGTCGACCATGCCCCCCGGGGGGTAGCCGGTCAGGATCGTGAGCGGGCGCTCGGGGTACTCGGCGGCCGCCGGGGCGACCGCGAGGCCGAGCAGGAGCACCAGTGTGAGCGTAGCGACACGACGCATCATCGCGTCCTCCTCTTCGTGGCTCCACCGACACGCGGCGGATCGGCGGGCGAGCGGACTCTAGCACGCGCGGCGGCGGGACGGTAGGATACAGGCACGATGACTCTTCCTCGCGCCGTCGCCGCGCTCTGGAACGAGCTGGAGTCCGTGCGGGCGGAGATCCTGCGTGAGGTCGAGGGGTTGTCGCAGCGCCAGGCGGACTGGAAGCCGGGCGAGAAGGACTGGTCCGCCGGCGAGGTCGTGCACCACCTGACGATCGCGGAGGTCGCCACGGGCAAGCTGACGACGAAGCTCTTCAAGGAGGCCGAGGCGGCCGGCGCGCTGACGCCGTTCCCGGCAGATCTCGCCGCGCTCGGGCGGCCGCCCAAGGCCCCCCCGGGCCCCGCCGAGGCGCCGCAGGTTGTGTGGCCGGAAGCCGGCAAGCCGATCGCCGAGCTGCTCGCGCTCATGAAGGCCACGCGCGAGCGCAGCCGCCAGTCGGTCGAGCGGCTGGCGACGGCGGATCCGCGCCGGATGACGTTCAAGCACTTCCGGTTCGGGGACATGGACCTCGGCCAGTGGTGGACCCTGCAGGCCGACCACGACGGGATCCACCTCCAGCAAATCCGCGACATCAAGCGCACGGCGGGATTTCCGAAGGGCTAATGCCGGCATGAAGGTCGTGCTGCGCAATCCGCGCCGGGAGGTCGAGGTGGCGGGCAACCGCCGGGTCAAGGACGTGCTGCGCGAGCTCGACATCCTGCCCGAGACCGTGCTCGTGATCCGCGGCGACGACCTCGTCACGGCCGACCAGCTCGTGCGCGACGACGACACGATCGAGCTGCGCCCGGTGATGTCCGGTGGTAGTGCGAGCCGCAGCCCTGCTGGAGGAGCCGCAGCCGCAGGCGAGGCGACGCTGCGAAAAGACGGGCGAGGCGAGCCTGCGAGAGGCCGGACATGAAGTGCCGCAAGTGCGGAAGCGCCGCGGCGATCGAGCTCCGACGCCACAACGCGGCCTTTTGCGCGCCCGACTTCCTGGAGTTCTTCCGCAACCAGGTGCGCGAGGCGATCCGCCGGCACCGGATGTTCGGCAAGGACGAGCGCGTGCTCGTGGCCGTCTCCGGAGGGAAGGACTCGCTCGCCCTCTGGGACGTCCTGATCGACGACGGCTACGACACGACGGGGCTCTATCTGGACCTCGGGATCTTCGACTACTCGAAGGAGTCACGCGCGAAGTGCGAGACCTTCGCCGCGGCCCGCGGCGTGCCGCTGATCGTGTCGTCGGTCGCCGACGAGGTCGGCGCGCCGGTCCCGGTGATCAAGGACGTGACCCGCCGCCCGCCGTGCTCGGGATGCGGCCTCTCGAAGCGCTATCTCATGAACCGCGCGGCGCTCGACCAGGGGATCCCGGTCGTGGCCACGGGCCACAATCTCGACGACGAGGCGGCGACGCTTCTCGGCTCGGTGCTCCACTGGCGGACCGAGGCGCTGCCGCGCCAGTCGCCGGCGCTGCCCTCGACCCATCCGCGGCTCGCCCGCCGCGTGAAGCCGCTCTATCGCCTGTCGGAGCGCGAGACCGCGGCGTACGCGTTTCTGCGGAAGATCGACTACATCGTCGAGGAGTGCCCGTTCGCGAAGGGCGCCACTTCCATCGCGCACAAGGAGATCCTCAACCGGATGGAGGACGCCTCGCCCGGGGCCAAGCACAACTTCCTCTTCGGCTTCCTCGACCGCGCGCGCGCGGCCTTCGAGCGCCTGGAGGACGTGGTGCTCCAGGAGTGCGCGCGGTGCGGGCAGGTGACGACCTCCACCGTCTGCGCGTTCTGCAAGCTCTCCGACCAGGTCAAGCGCGCGTCGTCAGGGCGAGGCGGCGAGCCGGCCCGCGAAAGCGGATAGCTCGCGAGCATCGACGTTCCGCGGCCGGTGCTGAGCCGACCGCGGCCCGCGTGCTACCGTGAGCGCGTGGGGCGGGGCTTCGACTACGAGCAGTCCGACGTGAGCCGGATCTACACCGAGGCGCGCGCGCTCCGTGACGAGACCCGGGATCTCTGGCTCGGCGAGGTCGCTCGCGCGGCGCCGCCGGAGACGCGTCGCGTGCTCGACCTCGGCTGCGGCACGGGCCGCTTCACGTCGCCGCTCGCCGTCAGCCTCGGGGCACGGGTCATCGGCGTGGATCCGTCGCGTCGGATGCTCGCCGAGGCGCGGGCGGGCGACGCGGCCATCCCATGGATCGCCGCTGCTGCCGAGGCGCTGCCGCTGCGCGAGACGTTCGACCTCGTCTTCGCCTCGATGATCTATCACCACCTCGCGGACCCGGCGCGGGCGCTTTCCGAGGTCGCCCGCGTGTTGCGTCCCGGCGGGCGACTGGTGGTTCGCACGACGACGCTCGAGGACCTCGGCGCGTCGTACGTGTTCCTCGAGTACTTCCCGACCGCCTTGGCGATCGACCGCGGGCGCATGCCAGCGGAGCGGTCGGTGCTCGCCGCCGGCGCGGCCGCGGGGCTCAGGGCCCTCGAGTGCCGGGGTATGCGCCAGCTCCTCGCCGCTGACCCCGCCGAGTACTGCGCGAGGATCGCCAAGCGAGGGTTCTCATCGCTGCAGATGATCTCCGACGTCGAGTTCGAGGCCGGCCTGGCCGCGTTGCGGCGCTGGAGCGAGGGGGCGGCACGCGGACCGATCTACGAGCCCCTGCACCTTTTCGTCTTCGAGCGGTAGGAATCCTTCGACGGCTACCGGGTGAAACCGCGCGTTACGGCTCTTCGGGCAGCGCGTCCTGGATGGCGGCGTCGAGCTCGTCGGGTCGCACGGGCTTGAAGAGGCAGCGCCGCACGCCGAGCGCGCCGAGGCGGACCATGTCCTCCTCGCGCAGGCCCCAGCCGGTGATGAAGAGGATCGGAATCAGGGGGTCGACGGCGCGGAGCCGCTCGGCGACCTCCCAGCCGTTCATGCCGGCCATCCCGACGTTGGTGAGCACGACGTCGAAGCGATCGGGCGCGTAGGCGGCCAGCCCTTCGCGGCCGCCGCGCGCGGCCACGACCGTGTGCCCGGCGTGCTCGAGCAGGGCACCCAGTGCCCCGAGTACCTGCGGCTCGTCGTCCACCAGGAGCACGCGCGCGCGGCGGCGTGTCGCGACCACGCGCGGCGCGGGCTCGGCTTCGACCGGTTGCCGCGTGGTGGGGACCGTGAGCGTGAACGTTGTGCCCCGCCCGGGCTCGCTCTCGACGCGGATCTCGCCGCTGTGCCGGCGCACGATGGAGTAGGCCATGGACAGGCCCAGCCCCGAGCCGGCCTCGCCCTTGGTCGAGAAGAACGGCTCGAAGACGCGCCGGCGCACGGTCTCCGTCATGCCCGTGCCCGTGTCGGCGACCGTGAGCGTCACCCGCTCGGGGGTGGACGTCGTCGTGATCGTGAGCACGCCGCCGTCGAGCATCGCGTCCATCGCGTTGAGGATGAGGTTCGTCACGACCTCGGTGAGCGCAGCCGGTCGTCCGTTGGTCGTCTCTCCGGCGCGCAGGTCGAGGCGCATGTCGAGCGGATGGGTGTCGCGCGCGATCTTTTCCTCCCAGCGCGGCCGGGTGATCGCCACGGCATCCTGCACGATCTGGTTCACGTCCGCGCGCAGGAACTGCTCGTCCGGCCGCAGGCGCGCGAACTGCTGGATCCGCCGCACGGTCTCCGCGCCGTCCGTCGCCGCCGACTCGACGACGGCGAGCGAGCGCCGCATCAGCTCGACGTTGCCCGGATCCTGTTTCATCAGCTGCGCGTAGCCGAGGATCGCCTGCAGGAGGTTGTTGAAGTCGTGCGCGATACCGCCCGCGAGCTGGCCGAGCGCGGTGAGCTTCTCGGACTGGTGGAGCTGCGCCTCCATCTCGCGCTGCTCGGTGATGTCGCGCACGATGGCGATGAGGCCGTCCAGCTCGCCCCGCCGCCCGCGAAGCGCGGAGAGCGTGACGGCGAGCGCCCGCCCGCCGGCGGGACCCGCCGGGCTCGTCGCCTCGAAGGCCTCCCTCGGCGCGCCGTCGGCGAGCTTGCGCTTGGCGATCGCGTACTCCGTGGGCGGCAGGAGATTCGTGATCGTCTTGGCGGTCGCCTCGGACGCGGTGAGCCCGAAGATCCGCTCGGCGGCCGGGTTCCAGCCGTTGACGAGATCGAGCGCGTTCACCGAGATGATGCCCTCGCCCGCCGAGGCGATGACGTGTTCGTTGTAGCGCTTGGCGTGCGCGATCTCGCCGTAGAGGCGCGAGTTGCGGAGCGCGACGGCGAGAAACTCCGAGAGCATCTCGAGCAGCTCGGTCTCGCGGGGATCCACCGCGCGCCCCGAGTGCCGATTGTCCACGACGAGCCAGCCGAGCGGGCCCTCGGCGTCACGGATGGCGCACGTGACGAGACGGGCGCCGTCGGCGAGATCGGGGGTGGGCGCGCTCGGGGCGATCGTGACCTCGTCGTAGCCGAGGCCCGCCTTGAGCTGCGTCGTCACCGCGGTCGTGACATCCTCGACGTCGAGCTGGCTGACGACCGCCCGCGAGAGCTCCTTGAGGATCGACAGCTGCGTGACCCGGAGCGACTGCTCGGTCGCCTCGCGCCGCGCCGCCTCCTCGAGCGCGCGCGTCTTGACGGACAGTCGGCGCATCTCCTCCACGAGCGTGGCGAGCTCGCCGCGCGCGCCGAGGTCGGCTTGGCGGCGCAGCAGCGCCCGGCGCACGACGTCCTCGAGGTCCTGGCGCGGGAACGGCTTGATGAGGTACTCGAAGGCGCCGTGGGTGAGGGCGAGCTTGACCGTTTCGAGCGAGGCGTACGCCGTGATCATCACAACCTCGATGCTCGCATCGAGGCGTTTGATCCGGCGCAGCACCTCGAGCCCGTCCATCTCGGGCATCTTGATGTCCATGACGATCACGTCGGGGCGGAACCGCTCGATCTGCTCGAGCGCGGCGCGACCGCTGTCGGCGGTGGCGGTCTGGTACGCCGGCTTGAGCAGCATGCGCAGGGACTCGCGCGGCCCCAGCTCATCGTCGACGATGAGGATCTTCGCGGCGGTCGCGGACGGGGCCGTGGCGGTCACGGGTTCGCCGACGGGAGGGAGATGACGAACGCCACCTGGTGCCGACCCTCGCGCAGGTGGAGGCGACCGCCCAGCGCCTCGACGAGGCGCCGGCTGACGGCGGGGCCGACGTCGACCAGGCTCTCCTGAACCATGTGGACGGGATCGAACAGCCGCTGGGCGCGCTCGGGCGGAATGCGGGCCGAGCGCGAAGCGATCATGATCCGCACGGAGCTGCCACCGTCGTCGTGTCGCCCGACGGAGAGCGAGACCTTCGTGCGCTCTTCGGACGAGCTCCAGGCGAGGTA
>JBOHQB010000180.1:0-4644 GCA_050731995.1 Candidatus Rokuibacteriota bacterium | reverse complement strand
ACCGCGGGCTCGAGGTGAGGCTGCATGGCCGCGAAGAGTTCACGCGCCCAGCGGACGTTGGGTTCGTCGTCGTCGGGCCGCTCCCACTGCGAGAGGGCGAGGAAGTCCCACTGGTCGTGACGATGGGCAAAGGCCGTCTCTGTCGGCGCCACGCGCGCCGCAGCGCCGTGCATCTGCTGGAGCGAGACTCTCGTGTAGGGCGACGGGCGCCGCGCCGCGAAGTCGACCACCACCTCGATCGCCGCCGGGCCGAGCCGCCGCAGCCAGCCCGCCTTCCAGTAGTGGCGCCGACCGCGCGGGAATGCGGCATCGCCGCCGCGCTGGCGCTCGACGTACGACATGGGACCGATCGTGTCCGCGAGCGCCAGCGTCTCGCACGTGCGGAGCGGCTTGAGAATCCGCTCGCCCATATCGAGCGCGCCGCACCAGGCGACGCTGATCATGACCGCCGGCGTGCCGTCTTCGGTGCTGGTCACGGCGGCATTCACGCTGAGCTCGTCCGGGCACGCGCGCGCGAACTCATCGTAGAACGCGAGCACGTGCCTGGCCTTGGCAAACGGGAAGATCACCCCGCCTCCGAGCACGGGCCCGACCTCGTGCAGGCGGTACTCGAAGGATGTCACGATGCCGACGTTGCCGCCGCCGCCGCGCGTGGCCCAGAAGAGATCGGCGTGCTCGTCGGGGCTCGCCACGCGCAGCCGGCCATCGGCGGTGACGATGTCCACGGACAGCACGTTGTCGCAGGCGAGACCGTACTTCCCGCAGATCCAGCCGATGCCCCCGCCGAGCGTCAGCCCCGCGATACCCGTGCCGGACACGACGCCCATCGTGGTGGCGAGGCCGAAGGCCTGGCACTCCCGGTCGAATTCCCCGAGGGTGAGGCCCGGCTCGGCGCGCGCGGTGCGTCGCGTGGGATCCACGCGACAGCCCTTCATCGGGGCCAGGTCGATCATGAGGCCGCCGTCGATCACGGACTTGCCCGAGGCGTTGTGCCCGCCGCCGCGCGCCGACACCTGCAGCCCCTGCGCGCGCGCGAACTGCACGCAGGCGCCCACGTCGGCGGCGCCCGCGCAGCGCGCGATGAGTGCCGGCCGATGATCGATCATCGCGTTGAAGATCCGCCGGGTGTCGTCGTACGCGGGGTCGGCGGGCGTCAGCACGCTGCCACGAAGGCTCGACCGGAAGTGCTCGCGCGCGGACGGCGTGAGCATATCGGCTCCTCCTGCGCTACGGCGACGCCGTGGTGTAGAACCGACTGCGGTAGACCTTCGGACTGACGCCGAGGACCCGCCGGAACGCGGTCCGCATCGTCTCGGCGCTGCCGAACCCACACGCGGCGGCGATCTGGGGAACGCCGCGGGCGCTATCTTCGAGGAGACGTCGCGCCGCCTCCGCGCGGACGCGCTCTACGAACCGACCGGGCGTCATGCCCACCTCGCGCACGAAGACGCGACAGAAGTTGCGCGGGCTCATCGCCACGCGGCGCGCGAGCGCGTCCACCGAGAGGTCGGCATCGGGGTGATCGGCGATCCAGGCCTGGAGGTCGCGCAGCGGTTCGCGCTCCGCGATCTGCGCGGAGAGCTGGACACTGAACTGCGCCTGCCCCCCGGGCCGCTTGAGGAAGAACACCTCCCGCTTGGCCACGCTGAGCGCGATGCGGCGGCCGACGTCCTCCTCCACGAGCGCGAGGGACAGATCCAGGCCCGCGCTCGCGCCGACCCCCGTGTAGATCGCCCCATCGCGGACGTAGATGGGATCGCGCTGCACCTGGACCCGCGGGAATCGCCGCGTCAGGTCGTCGCAGACCAGCCAGTGACTCGTCGCGCGACGGCCGTCCAGCAGGCCGGCCGCGGCGAGCGCGAACGTGCCCGTGCACAACCCGACCAGGCGGCGCGTCCGCGGTGCGGTCTGCGCGAGCCAGGCGATGAGGTCGGCATCTTGAAGCGCGTCGTCTGGCGTGTTGGTGCCGGTGATGATGAGCGTATCGATCGGGCCCCGAACGTCGCGATATGAGCGCTCCGCGCTGATGCGGAGGCCCGGCCAGCTCCGGATCGTCGTGACCGGCGACACGACTTCGATCGCGTACCCGGGATCGGACGCGCCCGCCTCCGCGAGCAGGACGTTCGCGGCATAGAAGACGTCCAGCGTACCGCCGATCTCCATGACTTCGGCGCACGGCATCGCAACCATCACCACTCGCCTCGGGGTCATGCACCCTCCTCCGCGGGCCAAGGCCCGGGCTCTCTTGTCTCATGGGGCCGGGATGGCAGCAATGACAATCAGCCCAAGAATCTGGCCATCCCACGGGCGCCCAGCTGGGAGGCCCCCCGGGGCCCGCGGGCGCGCGCGCCGGGGGCCGCCCGGGGAGAAGGCATCCCTTTGGCCAGCGCCGCGGAGCCCATCCGAGCGCCAGGTCTGCCGCCGGAGCTGAAGACGCTGCTTGCCGCGCAGCTCGAGCGGATCGGCGCCGTCGAGAAGCGCACGCGCCGCATCATCCCGTTCCTGTTCCCGTACCTCAGCGGCCGCGTGCGCCTCGGGCAGCGTCGCGGCGACTTCAGGAAGACCTGGGCGGCCGCCTGCGAGGCCGCCGGCGTGCCCGGGATGCTCCGGCACGCCTTGCGCCGCACCGCCGTCCGCAACATGGTCAACGCCGGCGTGCCCGAGCGCGTCGCCATGGAGGTCACCGGCCACAAGACGCGCGCCGTGTTCGACCGCTACCACATCGTCAGCCCCGGCGATCTGCAGGACGTGGCGCGCCGTCTCGCCCTCTTGACCGAGTCGCGCGCCGAGGTGACGCAGCGCGCGGACACGTTTTCGGGCACGTCGGCCCTTTCAGACATTGACCGCCGCCCGCAAGTTCGCGAGAATCCAAGCACGGGCGGATAGCTCAGCTGGGAGAGCGCAGCCCTTACAAGGCTGAGGTCGCAGGTTCGATCCCTGCTCCGCCCACCATTTTCGGAAAAAACCCGCCGGCGTGATAGATTCGGCTCAGCGACCAATGCGAGCCTCGACCCTCGTGATCCTCGCGGTGTTCCTTTTCGCCGGCTGCGCCTCGACACCGACGATCGCCATGCACGAGGCGCGCGTGCGAGACGCGCGGCAGTGCGAGGTCCAGGCCGAGGAGTACCTCAGCGTGGCCCAGAACGCCAACGACATTCGCTATTTGGTGATCGAGTCCTGCATGGCCCTGCGCGGCTACGTGTCGAAATAGCGCGACTTGACGGGGCCGCGGGGGTCGTCTACTACTGGGAAGCGACATGCCCGCCTTCCGCCGCGCCGCCGTCCTCGTCGTGATCCCGGCGCTTCTACTCGTCGCGGGCCCGGCCGCCGCACAGGACGGATTCCGAATCACGTACGAGCCCGACACGACGCGCCCCGAACGGGTCCGGATCGTCGGCAGCGTCACCAACGACCGCCCGACCGATGTGTTCGAGGTGTCGGTGACGGCCGAGGCCCTGAACCAGGCCGGCAAGGTCGTCGCGAAAGGGATTACCTACGTGGACTCGAGAGTACCGCGCGGCGCCAGCCGGCCGTTCTCGATCTCCGTGCCGGCCGTTCCCGGCACAGTGCGCTACCGCGTGGTCGTCTCGACATTCCGCGCCGGCATCGGCGGCGAGTCGCCATGAGCGGCGTGGTCCGGCGTCCGCGTCACCGTCGGGGGTGAGGCCGGCTTCACCAGGCGTGCTCCCGACGAACGCCGAGGGGCTGGCGATCCTCGCAGTGATCTCGACTAACCCGCAGGGGCTGCAGGCGGGGCCGTTCGTCAACAGGTGCCGAACCCAGCGGCGGGCGGGAGCCCGCCGTGGCCGGGCACGTACTTCTATCAGGTGGACACGATGCCGGGCGGCGTGGCCTCGCCCGGCCACTCCGTCATCTGCGCCGCCGGCGACGGCTTCGTCGCCCACAGCGCCGGCAGCAGCGCGACCTGTCCGTAGGCACGGCTGCCGCGCTCCGCGTCGAGTTTGACCCACCGTGATGCGCGTGTTAGCGTGAGTTCTCCCGCGCGGGCTCGTGGTGCAGCCTGGTTAGCACACTGGACTGTCAATCCAGAGGTCGCGGGTTCAAGTCCCGTCGAGCCCGCCATTAATCGAATCAGAAATGCGGAGGCGACCGGCGCTCCGCATTTCGTCTTCTCCGTGCCAGGTGTTCGGTGCGCGGAATCGACGCTAAGATCGGTCGAACGCGCGGCCCGGTGCGCGCCAGAGGAGGGTATCGTGATGAAGAGGATTCTCGTCGCGTCGATGCTGATCGCGCTCATGGCCGGCTGCGCGACGGGCGGGACGACCGCTCCCGCCGCCTCGGGACCTCCCGCCAATGTGGCCGGCTCCTGGAGCGGCAGCTTCGGCGTCGGTGCCACCGGCGGCAGCATGTCGATGAGCCTGCAACAGACCGGCAATCAGGTGAAGGGCGAGATCGACATCGGCGGGCGCCCGGACATGAGCGGACCGATCACCGGCACCGTCAGCGGTGACACCATCCAGGTCGGGCTGACGAGCGGCTACGGGACCAGCAGTCTCCTGACGGTCAAGGGCGATCAGATCACCGGTGTGTATCAGGGCGGGCCGATCATGCTCCGCCGCTCGAAGTAGACGCGCCCACGGCCGGCGCAGGCGGTCAGAGGTAGCGCGTCGGCCAGTTCATCGT
>JBOHQB010000179.1:0-7152 GCA_050731995.1 Candidatus Rokuibacteriota bacterium | reverse complement strand
AGCGGCCCTGCCCGGCGCCCAGTCGCAGCCCCCAAGCATTCCGGCATGTGCCGGACCGCGCGGCCGGCGCGCCGCGCAAACCACACCCAGGGACCGCCGGGGGCGGGCTCGCCCGCCCACGGCCCCTGCATCGTCGTGAGCACCGACCTCTTCAGCGTCGCCTCCGGATTCGACCCGCGTCTCCTCGTCGCGAGAGTCCCGCCCGCGTGCCGCCGCCCGATCGATCCAGCGTCGATGCCGATCCGGGACGGCGCCGACGTCGTGCTCGAATCGCCCGCCTGGATCCCGCGCACGGACGCGATCCACTTCGTGCCCTCGTTCAGCGCGCTCGCGGACGACGCCACGGGCTTCCGGCTGGAGCTGTCGGTGCGCGACGGCGATGCCTGGTGCCCGTGGGTGGCCGCGGCGCCGGTCGGCCCCGGCGACTTCGCGCCGCTGCCCCCGCCCTCGTCGTCGGAGGACCGGCTCGCCTGTGACGTGGACGTCTTCACGGCGAGAGCACCGGTCCACGCGGTGCGGCTGCGCGTGCGCCTCGCCGCCGCGTCGGCTCCGCGTGTCCTGGCGGCGCCGTGGCTGCTCGCCCTCTCGGTGTGGGACCGGCGCCCGCTGCCCGCCGCCGGGGCGCCGCCGGGCGCCCGGGTTGCGCTCACCGTGCCGGCCGCGAGCCAGATGGACGCGCCAGCCGCGATCGCGCGCCGTATCTGCTCGCCGGCAAGCGTCGCGATGGTGCTCCGCTACTGGGGCGGGGTCGCCGATCCGGTCACCGTGGCCGCGGAGGTCTTCGACGCACCGCTCGACCGCTACGGTGTCTGGCCCGCGGCGATTCGTGTCGCGGCGCGGCGCGGCCTGCTCGGCTATCTCCTGGCGTTTCCGGACTGGGCGTCCGCGGCGTGGTGCCTCGAGGGCGGCATGCCCGTCGTCGCTTCCCTCCGCTACGCGGCGGGCGAGCTGCCGGGCGCGCCGATGGAAGCGACCGACGGCCACCTGGTGGTGCTCACCGGCTGCGAGGGGAACGACGTCCTCGTGAACGACCCGGCGGCGCCGAGCGCCGGCACCGTGCCGCGTCGCTATCGCGTCGAGGCGCTGGAGCGGGTGTGGCTGGCGCGCGCGGCGGTGGGTTACGTGTTCTTCCGGCTTGCGTGATTCGGTTTCTTTCGACCGGTCGACCCGGTACAATCGGCGCGATGCGCTGGAGAGTCCTCCTCATCGCGTCGGTCGGGGCCGCGGCGTTCGCGGGGTGCGCGACCGACGACCGTGACTGGATGAAGCTCAACGAGAGGTACACGACCGAAGACTTTCGACGCGACCTCAAGACCTGCACCCGGAACGACAAGCTGGACGACGCGTGCATGCAGCGTCTCGGCTGGGTGTCGGTCTCGAAGGGTCGCGACGACAAGCCGGCGGATCCGTACGGGTCGGCGCAGCAGGGCCGCCCCAAGGCTCGTTGATCCCCGCACGATCCCGCGCCGTCATCGACGACCGCTGAGCAGGCTGTGCCGCACACGTTCGCCACACGGTACCGCGCGCGGGGAACGCGCTTCCGCGTCTATCCGCAATCACCCGGGCTGCGCGGTCTCGCGCGTCCCGAGGTCGTCTACGTGGGCGCCGAGCCCGGGACGCTCCGCGAGGGCCCTCAGGACGACCGGCTGTACATCGTCGACGCGGTGGCCAAGACGGCGTACTACGAGGCGACGAAGGCGCCGGAGAGGCATCCGCCGTACCTCGGCCCACGCTACCCGCCGCCCGCGCCGGGCCCGGACGGCCACTACGATCACATCGGGGGGCGCGAGCGGGCCTTCGCGTCGGCCACCGTCTTCGCGTCGGTGCGCCTCGTGCTGGATCTCTGGGAGGAGTACCTCGGCCGGCAGATCGCCTGGTTCTTCCGATCCGACTACCACCGTCTCGAGGTCATCCCGGTCGTGAACACGCAGAACGCGTACTCCCGATACGGCTACCTCGAATTCGGCTTCGCCGACGCGCGCGGCCGCGTGCCGTACCGCCTGATCTTCGACGCCGTCGCCCATGAGACCGCGCACGCCGTGATCCATTCGCTCGTCGGCTGGCCGGGCGAGCGGCGCTCGCTCGCTTACCGGGCCTTCGACGAGGCGTTGGCCGACCTGCTCGCGATCGTGTCGGCGCTCAACTTCGATTCGGTCGTCGATCGACTCCTGGCGACGACGAAGGGACGATTGTTCTCGAAGAACCTGGTCTCGCGGATCGGCGAGGTCCCGAAGCGGGTCGATCCGCGGGGCGCGATCAGAAATACCTACAGCCGCGCTACGCTGGCGACCGTGCGTCTCACGGGGGACGTGACCAGCGACAAGTACCGGCTTGCGGCGCCGCTCGCCGGGGGCGCCTTCGACCTCTTCGTCGAGATGTACGAGGAGCGTCTCGTCGCGCGCGGCGCGATTCGCCCCGTCCTGGCCGCCGCGTCGGCGGCCTTCCGCCGCCGCCGCGTCGCCCCGCTGCAGCGTGAGTTCGGGCGCCGCTACGCCGCCCGCCCCCGCGCGTTCCGCGACGCGCTGCTGGACGCGCGGGACGCGTTCGGGCGCCTCCTCGCGCGCACGCTCGACAAGACCTCGGCGCGCGGCCTGACGTTCGCGCGGGTGGTTGCCAACATGCTCGCCGCCGACAGGGAGCTCTACGGCGGCCGCCATCGCGCGCTCATCCGCGCGGCGTTCGAGCGGCGCCGGATCCTCCCCGCCGGGAGCGGCGGGCAGTGAAGGCGCGGCTCGCCGTGCTGAGCGCCGGCACGGGAGCGGCGAACAATCTCATGCGGAGCCTCGCGGCGGCGGACCCCGCGTGGGCGCTCGTGGGCTGTCACAGCGACCGCTTCGTGCTCCGGAAGTCGCCGGCGTCGCGGAACTACCTGTTGCCGGCCGCCGGTCCGGTCCGGGTCGCGGCGCTGCGCGAGATCGTCAGGCGCGAGCGGATCGACCTGCTCGTCCCCGGCGGCGACGCGGACGTGCGGCTCCTGTCCGAGGCCCGCGACGCGTTCGCGGGCCGCGTGTACCTGCCCCCGAAGACCGTCGTCGACGTGTGCCAGGACAAGCTGCGGCTCACCGTGCACCTGCGCCGCCACGACGTGCCGGCGCCTGTCACGCATCCGATCGTGTCGGCGGACCGGGTGGACGAGGTCTTCCGGCGCTTCGGTGCGCCGGGGCGACTCTGGTGCCGCACCCGCACCGGGAGCGGCTCGCGCGGCGCCATTCCCGTCGAGTCGGCCGCGCAGGCGCGGGCCTGGATCGAGTACTGGGAGCGCATGCGTGGCGTGCGCGCCGACGAGTTCACGTTGTCGGAGTATCTGCCCGGCCGCGACTTCGCGGCCCAGGCCCTCTGGCGGTCCGGCGAGCTCGTCCTCCTCAAGCTCTGCGAGCGCCTCTCCTACTTCGGCGGCGGCAGCCAGCCGAGCGGCCAGTCCTCGACTCCGGCGCTCGCCAAGACCGTCGACGAGCCGCGCGTCGTCGACGCCTGCACGCGGGCGCTCGCCGCGTTCGGCCCCAGGACGTCGGGCGTCTTCAGCATCGATCTCAAGGAGAACGCGGCGCGCGTGCCGTGCGTGACCGAGGTGAACGCCGGACGCTTCTGCATGATCACCAACATCTTCGACTTCACCGGACGCCACAACATGGCGGGGCTCTACGTCCGGCTGGCGTTGGGCGAGCGGGTCGACATCCGTCGGGAATTCGAGGCGGTTGGGGACTATTATCTGGTCCGGGACCTGGACACGCTCCCGGGCATCTATCACGCGGACGCGTTCTTCGACGGGATCGAGGAGGTCAGCGCAGGAGCAAAGGGGGTGGGGACATGTTCACGACGGGACGGAACAGCCGGAAGAGCAAGATCAGCATCGAGATTAGGCACAAGAACGCCCGGCAGTACGCGAAGTTCAAGAAGGCCGTGATGGCCTTGTTGAAGAAGCACAACGTGAAGCAGCGGAGGGCCAAGCCCGCACGGCGCCGACGTCGGCGGAGGTAGCGATGGACGAGCGCCTCGAGTTCGAAGGCCTCCTCGACGCCCACGCGGCGGAGGCGCTCCGGCTGGAAGTCCGGCGGATCGCCGGAGGCTGCGGTGTCGAGCTCGTCGCCGTGCGGATCGAGCCGGCGAGCGAGCCGTCGCCGTCAGACTGACGCGCTTCGCTCCGCCGCCGCTCGCGATCGCCACAGGGGCATGTCGAGCTCCCGGTAGATCGCGGCGGCGGCGGTCAGCTGCGCGTCCGCGTCATCCGTTCGTCCCAGCGCGCGCGCCGCGCGCGTGAGCCCCAGCCGGCAGTGTGCGGCGAGCGGCCGCATGCCGAGCTCTTCGGCCAGCGCCAGGGCGTCCCGGAATCCCGTCTCCGTCGCGCGCGGATCCCCCGCCGTGATCTCGCCGAGCAGGCGCTGGGCCCACGCCTCGTGCCCGCGCTCGCCCCGCTCGCGTGCGATCGCGAGCGACTCGCGCGCCGCTCGCGCCGCGTCCGCGTGGCGCCCGGCGATCTCGTAGCCCTCGCCGAGCGCCATCAGGCTGACCGCGTGATCGCCGGTGCGGAGCGCGTTGCTCTGGGCCACCGCGTCCTCGAGCAGCGGCAGCGCCTCGCCGAGGCGGCCGGAGAGGGCGAGCGCCGAGCCCAACGCCGAGGACAGGCGGGGCACCCATACGGCGATGCTCCAGGTCCGGCTGAGCCCGAGCCCCTTGTCCAGCATCGCGATCGCCGGGGGCAGGTCGCCCTGCCGCAGATAGAGGTGGCCGAGGCTCCAGTACGCGACCGTCAGCGTGAACGGGTGGCGCGCGGTCTCGGCGATCCGTACCGCGGTCTCGCCGTGGCGCGCGCCTTCGGCGAAGGCGCCGAGCTCGGTGAGCGACCGGATGAGCCAGCTCAGGCAGCCGACCGAGAACACGAGCGGCAGGCCGAACCGCTCGTAGAGCTGCTCGCCCTCGAGCGAGGCCACGGTGCGCTCGAGGACGGCGGCGGCGCGCCGGTACTGGCCGAGCGCGTGATAGACCTGACCGAGCCGCAGGTCCGTCTCGAGGCGCAGCGCAAAGTCGCCGAGCGCGGTGGCGATCGCGTCGGCGCGCTGGCCGTTCTCGAGCGCGCGGTCGTGGTTGCCCGTCACGAAGAAGTGGTTGGTGAGGTACGCGCAGATCTGGCCGAGGCGGCGCTGGTCGCCGAGGCTCGTCGCGAGCGTCTCGGCCTGGCGAAGGTGCTCGAGGATCCGGGCGAACTCGCCGAGCGGCAGCAGGGCGGTCCGGAGGTCGAGGCGGATGTCGATCGCGAGCTCGAGGTTCTCGCGGCTGTCCGGAAGCCGCCCGAGCGCCTCGAGCGCCTGCCCGAGGCGCGCGACCGCCTCGCGATTCGCCGAGCGCGCGGTGGCGCGGGCGCCCGCCTCCCGGCAGCAGGCGACGGCCCGCTCCCACATCTGGCCGTGGAACGCGTGGTGCGCGAGGCGCTCGGAATCGTCGGCACGCGCCGCGGCGTCGAGCCGCCCGAGCGCGTCGACGCAGCGCGCGTGGAGGGCGACGCGCTCGGCCGGCAGCAGGCTCGCGTACGCCACCTCCTGCGTGAGCGCGTGCTTGAACGTGTGCTCGCCGTCCGGGCCGGGGACGACCTCGTAGAGGAACTCCGCGCCGCGCAGCCGGGCCAGGGCCGCGCGGAGCGTGTCGTCGCTCAGCGCGGCGACGCCGCGGAGGAGCGGCGTCGGCACGTCCTTGCCGATCACCGCGGCGGTCTGCAGCAGCCGCTTGTCCCCGTCGGCGAGCCGATCGATGCGCGCGAGCAGGACCTCCTCGACGGTATCCGGCACGGCGGGCGCCGGGCTGCCCCCGGCCTCGCGCACCGCCCGGGCGAGCTCTTCGAGGAAGAGCGGGTTGCCCTCGCCCTTGGCGAGAATCCGTTCCACGAGGGAGTCGTCGAGCGACTCGCCGCCCAGGACGGCGCGCACGATGCTCAGGCTCTCGTCGGGCTCCAGGGGCGAGAGCGCCACCTGGGTCGCGTACGAGCGGTCGATCCACGCGGGACGGTAGCCCGGGCGATAGGTGCAGACGAGCAGGATGCGCGCGCCGGTGACGATCTCGGCGAGCGACGACAGAAGCTCGTCCGACGCCGTGTCGATCCAGTGCAGGTCCTCGATGACGATCACGAGCGGCTCGCGGCGGCTTCGGCGGAGCATGAGCCCTCGCAGGGCGGCGGTGAGACGTGCCTTCGTGATCGCGGGCTCGATCGGATCGAGGACCTCGTCCCCGTCCGCGGCGCCGAGCAGGTGCAGCACCAGCGGAGCCGCGTCGGCGCCCTCCCGGTCGAGTGGGACCAGGCCCGCGCGCACCTTGGCGGCCACCGCGTCCGGCGTGTCGATCTCGGTCACGCCGAGCTCCGCCCGCACGAGCGCGAGCACGGGCAGATACGGGATCGCGGCGCCGTACGTCTGGCACCGTCCCTCGAGGTAGCCCCCGCCGCGCCCGGCGAGGCCTTGGCGCAGCTCCCCGACGAGCCGGGACTTGCCGATCCCCGCGTCGCCCGCGATGCCGACGATCTGACCCTGACCGCGCGTCGCGGAGTCGAGCCGGCTCCAGAGCAGCTCGAGCTCGCGCCGGCGGCCGACGAACAGGGTGCGCCGGCCGGCGGCCGCCTCCGCGCGCTCGGGCGCGCCGAGCATCCAGACGCGCGGGTCGGCGCCCGCCCGCGCCGGCAGCTCGAGCAGCTCGAAACGCCGGCCGACGAACGGCATCGCCCCTTCCCCGACGACGACCGAGCCCGGCTCGACGTCCACGAGCATCAGTTCGAGCGCCGTCAGCGCCGCTTGCTTCGCATCCTCGTCCAGCTGCGCGTCGTGCGCGCCGTGGCCGACGAGAAACTGGCCCACGTGGATCCCCACGCGCAGCGCGGGCGGCGCGGGCGCGCCTTCCACGAGGCGGGCGACGGCCTTCTGCATCGCCATCGCGGCGAGCACCGCGCGTCCCGGCGCGTCCTCGACGGCGTCGAGGCCGAAGGTCGCCAGCACGCCGGTCGGGCTCATCCCGTCGATCGTGCCGCCGAAGGTGCGGATCTTGTCGAGCATTGCCTCGAGCGGGCGGTTCGTGTCGAGCGGCGTGTCGGCGTCGGCGCGCGGGGCCAGCGCCGCGCGGAGCAGCGTCACGCGTCTCCGCTCCCAGCGCAGGGCGGCGGGCGCGGTCGCGGCC
>JBOHQB010000178.1:0-6792 GCA_050731995.1 Candidatus Rokuibacteriota bacterium | reverse complement strand
CGACCCGCCGTGGCGCCCGGTGTGCCACCGCCGGGCGCGGGCGCCCCGGCGGGCGCCGGGGGCGGCGCGGCCGGGCTGTTACTCAGGCCCATCGGCGTCGCGCGGGAGCGGTAGCGCTCCGGGACGTTCTGGACGCCGTCGACGTAGTAGCTCTGCCCGCGCTCGTCCGTGTACTTGTAGATCTGCGCCGCCGCGGGCAGCGCGGACAGCAACGTCATTCCCAGGAGCAGGACCAGCGCGACGCTCAGCCTCATGACCTGAAATCATACCGCACAGCGGCGCAGGCGGTACACCACCATCTCGGGCCCTCCCGTGACCTCCCACCGGTCGAGACGGACGCGGTGGACGGGCTCGAGCAGGTCCGTCCGGGCCGAGAGCCGGGGGAACCAGGCGGGAAAGACGACCACGTAGTCGGGGCACCGCTCCGTCACGTAACGGATGACGCCGTCCTCACCCTGGCGACGGTACGGCACGACCTCCGGCGTGACGAGCCCCATCAGGTCGAGCACGGGGCGACGCGAGATGTAGGCGATGGCGCCGACGTCGTTGACCGCCAGGCGGGCATTCCGCGGTGTGTTGACCGCGATCCAGCGCCCGATCTCGACCTGCATCGCGTTGATATTCTGCACCGCCCACGCGTACCGTGCCGCTGCCGCCGGCAGCGACACCAGGGCCAGCGCGAGATACGCGAGATAGGCGATCAGCACTGTCCGGCCTACGACGCCGCCCGGGCGGGCGGGGCTACGCGCTGTTGCAAGATCTTTGAAAGACATGGGGGGCCCCGAGATGGCCCTCCATACCCCCCCTTTGGCAGCAACCGTCTGCAACTGGCTGAGCGCCACCGCCAGCACGACGAACGCGACCGGCAAGAGGTGCATCGAGTAGCGCCCTTCCTGGAAGGCGGGACCGCGGTACGGCGCCAGCAGCGCCATGCCGAGCGGATGCGCCAGGAGCACGAGCGCCGGAAGGCCGAGCGCGCGCCCCGCGCGCCGCCATGCGAGCACGAGGGCCGGGACGAGGGCGAACGGCAACGCCCAATGGGTCGCGAAGAGCCAGCGTGCCCACTCGGCAACGTACTCCCACGGACGCCCGAGGAGCAGCCGGCGCGCGGGCTCGCGCGCGCCGGCGAGCCAGCCCAGGAGCCCGCCCTCGACCTTGGCCGTCGCCGCCGCGGGGACCAGCGCGCCCGTGGTCGCCAGCGAGAACGCCACCGCCGGGGCCAGCACGGCCAGCGTGATCGCGGCGGCGAGGGCCGCGCGGCGCACGGTAAGCGGGCGGGCCGCCACGATGAGCGGCAGCAGGAGCGCCGACTCCGGGCGCGCGAGCGTCGCGAGCGCGACGAGCAGCGTGGTCGTCCCGAGACGATCGCGCGCGTGAGCCCAGAGCGCCGCCGCCACGAGCAGCGCGGCTAGTCCCACCTCCATCCCCGACAGCGCCCCCCACGCGAAGGCGCCTGTCCAGAGCAGCGCGACGCCCGCGACCAGCGCGGCGGCGGGCGCGGCGCCCCACGCGAGGGCGGCCCGACGTGTGACGAGCCCAGCCGCGACGACCGTGAGCGCGCCGAGCGTCTTTGTCAGGATGACCGACGCGCCCGCGACGCTCGCGCCGACGCCGAGCAGGAGGGTCCAGAGGGGCGCGGTCGAGCCGGCGACGGGCGTGCCGGGGTTGTAGACGAAGCCCAGTCCCTCGGCCAGGTTGCGCGCGAAGTGCAGGTGGATCCACGCGTCGTCGAGCGGCAGGCCGGCGGCGCCGGCGATGCGGCGTTCGGCGGCGAGAAAGAGCGCGAGCGGCACGATGGCCGCCGCGACGATCAGCGCGTCGTCCCGTCCCCTCACCGCACGGCGCGCGCCGGGCGCGCGCGCTCGGGGACCAGCGTGTAGCCGGCGTAGGCGACGGGCTTCCGACCGAGGGTCAGCGCGTAGAGGTACCGGCCGTGCGGGAGCTCGATCTCGACGAGCCCCGGCGGCCGCGCCTCGGTCGGGCTCCAGTGGTCCACGAACCACACGAGCCGCCGGGCGGACGCCGGCAGCCGGATCTCGCTCGCGGAGGTGAGCGTCATCGCCGACGACAGCCGGGGCGAGAAGAACCCGGGCGGGTGCGCCCCGACCCGCAGCTCGTAGACCGTGTACTCGGGCAGATAGAACATCGCGTGGCGGAGCCACGGATAGGAGCGCGCGTTGCCGCGCTCGGTGAGAACCACGGTGTCGCCCGGCGGATAGAGGCCCCGGATCGCGGCGACGAACGTGGCGACGACGGCCTCGTGCTCGCGCAGCGCCGCCGCCGTGCGGCTGAAGATCCAGTCGAACGCCTCGTCCGCGGCGCGCTGCCGCCAGGCCGATTTCGGCGTGTCGAAGTCGCGCGGCGCCGGCCGGGCGTTGACGAAGAAGACCCCGTTGACGAGCACGACGGCCGTCACGGCGGCAACCGTGAGCGCCGCGCGGGCGCGGGCGAGGGCTGCGCGCTCGGCGGCGGCAGCCAGCGCCGTCACCAGCACGTGCGCGAGCAGGACGACGAGCGCCGGCAGGAAGGTGAGCACGTAGCCCGCCTGGCCGAAGTGCACGAGCGTGTAGACGAGGACGGGCGGCACGACCCACGCGGCGAGGAGCCACTCGCGCCGTCCCCAGCCGTGCCGCCGCACGTACCAGGGCAGCGCGAGCGCGGCCAGCGCCAGCGGTCCGAGGCCGACGAGCACGGACTCGAGGAGGTAGCGCGACATGCGGAGCGTCGTCTCGAGCGGCCCGCTCACGACGGCCGTCGGCCGGACGACCGTGTCGGCCAGCTCGAGCGAGGCGGCGAGATAGCGCGCGGGCCCGCCGGTGAGCCAGAGCATCGGACCGAGCCACGTGAGCACGGCCGCGCCGAGGATCGCCAGACCGACGGGAATCGTGCGGCGACGGCGCGTGCCCAGCGCCGCCGCTGTGAGCCAGAGCGGGAACAGGAGCAGCAGGACGGACTGACGCAGACCGCCGGCCAGGCCGAGGTAGCCGGCGGCCAGCCAGGCGTCCGTCTCGCCGCCGCGCGCGGCACGGAAGGCGAAGTACGCCACGACCGAGGCGAGCAGCGCCTCGCCGGTGTACGTGAGGCCGACCGAGCCGTAGAACCAGAAGAGCGGGCTCACCGCGAGGAGCGTCGCGGCCGCGAGCGCGGTCGGCCGGTCGTAGACCTCGCGCGCGAGGAAGTACACGGCCCAGGTCGTCAGCCCGCTGAACAGCACCGCCAGGAGGACGTACGCCGCGGCCGGGTCGCCGAGCCACGCGTTCACCAGACGGCCGAGGCCGACGTAGAGGATGTACCCGGGCGGGTGGGGCTGATGCTTGGCGACGTCGTACTCGTGGAGAGCCAGCGCGAACTGGACCGCGTCCCAGTTGTAGAGCAGGCGCGCGCGGTACGGCAGCCGGGACAGCACGGTGAGGAGGGCGAGGCCGACCGCGCACAGGTAGTCGAAGCGGTCGGCCGGGGTGCGCATGCGAGCGTCGAGTATACCGTGTCAGCGGACCGCGGCGAGGGAGGCGGCGCCGAGCACGCCCGCCCAGTCGCCGAGCCGCGCGCGCGCGATCCTGAGCGAGCGGCGTGCCAGCACCGTCGTCGCTCGCGTCACGCCGTCGGCGACCCTGTCGAAGAGCGCCGGCTGTCGCTCGATCACGCCGCCGCCGAGCACGAGCACGGCCGGGTTCAGGAGTGTCACGTAGTTGGCCAGCGCGAGGGTGAGATAGCGCGCGGCATCGCCCCACAGCTCGCGCGCGAGCGGATCACCCTGGTTGGCCGCCGCCGCGACCATGTCCGCGGTGAGCGCGGCCGCGTCGCCGCCCGTCGCCTCCGTGAGGCGCGTGGGCGTACCGGCGTCGAGCGCCGCGCGCAGCCGGCGCTGGAAGCCGCTGCCCGACGCATACTGCTCGAGGCAGCCCCGCGCGCCGCACGGGCACGCGAGGCCGTCGGGCACGACCTGCGTGTGGCCGACCTCGCCCGCGCCATTGCCCGCGCCGCGCCACAAGGCGCCGCCGAGCACGGCGCCCGAGCCGATGCCGGTCCCGACGAAGACGGCCACGAGCGAGTCGGCGCGGTGTCCGCCCAGGCGGTGCTCGCCCCACGCCGCGGCGCGGACGTCGTTCTCCACATGGACGGGGACGCCGAAGGCGGCGGTCAGGCGCTCGCCCAAGGGCCAGTCGTGCAGATCGAGGTTCGGCGAGTACACGACAGCACCGGTCTCGGAATCGATCTGGCCCGCGGCCGCGACACCGATTCCGGTCAGGGTCGGCGCCGGGCGCGCCGCTTCACGGACGATCGCCTCGACGGCGGCGAGCAGCGCTTCGGGACCGCGGCGGGCTTCGGTGGGATGCTCGAGCTGGGAGTGGAGCCGGCCGTCGGCCCCGACGGCGCCCGCGCGCAGCCGGGTGCCTCCGAGGTCGACGCCGACGAGGGTCGCTACGCCTTCTTCTCCTCGTCCTTCTTCGCGGCGGCGGTCGGCTCGTCCTTCGTAACGTCGTTCATGCCCTTCTTGAACTCCTTCAAGCTCCCGCCGAGCGAGCGGGCGAGATCCGGTAGCCGGCTCGCGCCGAAGAGCACGAGCACGATGACGAGAATGATCAGAAGTTCCTGGGTGCCCAAGCCAAACATGATGGCTCCTTTCCGACACCCTAACCTTAGCGCGCCCCTACCCCGGGCGCAAGATTCGCCGCTCTCCGACGCGTTGGGTGACGCGCCGGGAATCGAAATACTCGAGCAGCGGGATCGCGTACTTCCGGGAGATGCCGAGCAGGTCCTTGATGTCGCTCGGGCCGATCTCCTTGCGCTCCCGGAGCATCGTGACGAGCCGCGCCTGGATCGAGTCGAGCGCCGTCGAGTGGAAGAAGAGCGACTCCTTGACGCGCACGAGCTTCCTCGACTCGACCAGGAGCTGGAAGAGCTCGTGATCCTCGCCGCCGGCGAGCCCGGCGTGCCCCAGGGCTTCCTCGGGGCTCGGCGGCGCGGCGTCGGCCTTCAGATAGGCCTGCTCGAGCCGATCCACGAGTCGCTGCTGCTCGTCGGAGAGCCGGATCGCGTGCGAGGCGAGTCGGACCTTGTCCCGGTCGAGGGCCAGCACGCCCTCCTCGGCGAGCCGCGCCAAGAGGTGGGCGAAGACACGCTCGTCGGCGGCGCCGGCACGGCTGCGGAGCTCCTCGCGCGACATGCCCGGACGCAGCGGGTGCGCCCGGTGGAACGGTTCCAGCGTCGCGAGCGCCTGCGCGCGCAGGCGGGCGAAGCTGTCGGCGTGGAGGAACCAGTCGCGGTCGATCGCGAGCACGCGTCCAACCGTCACGAGCTCCTCGAGGAGCTGCCGCACGCGTCCCGGCGCGAACGGCGCCCGGGTCGCGAGCGCGCCGAGGCGCACGCCGGCGCCGCCGACGTGACGGACGTGCTCTTCGACGACCTCGCCGGGGCTGCCCCCGGCCAGCAGCCGGAGGTGCGCCAGGCGCGCGGGCGCCTTGAGCCGCACGCGCGGGTGCACGTCGAGCAGCGTGCCCCCGCCGATCGTGATGATGGGCGAGTACGAGCGGACGACGAACCGGTCACCCGGCAGGGCGACGAGCGGCGCCTCCAGCCTGAAGCGGGCGAGCCCCGAGGCGCCCGGCGCCAGCTCCGCGCCCTCGAGCAGCAGCACGCGCGCCATGATCTCGCTCGTGCCCGTGTGGAAACGGACGCGGTCACGGCTCTTGCGCGGCCGCGCCACGTCGGGCAAGAGCTCGAGCGTGCCGTCCACGAGCGTCGAGGCCACGAGCCCGCCGGCGAGCCCCACCACGTCGCCGCGCTCGACGGCCGCGCGCTCGAGCCCCTGGAGATTGACCGCGGTCCGCTGGCCCGCGGTGGCGCGCTCCACCGGCCGGCCGTGGGCCTGCAGCCCGCGAATCTTCGCCGTGAGTCCGCGCGGAAACACCTCGACCCGGTCGTCCACCGCGAGCGCCCCGGCCGCGAGCGTGCCGGTCACCACGGTGCCGAAACCCTTCACGGTGAACACGCGGTCGATTGGCAGCCGCGGCAGCTGATCGGTCGGGCGCGGCGGCACGGCTGCGGCCAGCGACCGGAGGGCCGCGCGCAGCTCCGCCACGCCCTGCCCCGTCTTCGCCGAGACCGGTACGACCGGCCCGCCCGCCAGGAACGTCGCCCGGGTGAGCCCGGCGACGTCCTCGCGCACGAGCTCGAGCCAGTCGGCATCCACGAGGTCGGACTTTGTCAGCGCCACGAGCCCGGTCTTGATGTGCAGGAGGGAGCAGATCGCCAGATGCTCGCGTGTCTGCGGCATCACGCCCTCGTCCGCGGCGATGACGAGCATCGCGAGATCGATGCCGCCGACCCCGGCGAGCATGTTCTTCACGAAGCGCTCGTGGCCGGGCACGTCGACGATCTCGATCGTGAGCCCGTCGGGCTCCTCGAGGAAGGCGAAGCCGAGGTCGATCGTGATCCCGCGCGCCTTCTCCTCGGGCAGACGGTCGGTGTCGGTGCCGGTCAGCGCCTTGACCAGCGAGGTCTTGCCGTGGTCGATGTGCCCGGCTGTCCCGACGACCACGTGTTTCATGACTGACGTGCCCGGGGCCGCGACGAGGCAGATTGTTGTAGCGAGTGGCGCGCGCACGGGTAGGAACGTGGGTGGGCTGGTCTGGGAGCTGGCCGGCGCCGTTCGCCCTGCCAATTTATTTCATCCAGCCCAGGATATCGCTCGCCAGCCCGGCCAAGCGCGGGACGGCTCGAGTCGTGTGGCCGGGCTTCATCGCCCCGGGATGCTTCGCGGATCACGGTTCTTTCGATGCTGGGGCGGGC
>JBOHQB010000177.1:0-6740 GCA_050731995.1 Candidatus Rokuibacteriota bacterium | reverse complement strand
GCGCCGGGCGCGGCATCGGCCGCGCCATTGCGCTCGCGCTGGCCGGCGAAGGCGCCGCCGTCGCGCTCGTCGCGCGCACGCGCTCCGAGCTCGGCGAGGTCGCGGGCGAGATCCGCGGGGTGGGCAGCCGGGCGCTCGCCGTGCCGACCGACGTCACGCAGGACGCCGCGGTCGACGCGCTCGCCGAGCAGACGGCGGCCGAGCTCGGCCGGATCGACCTGCTCGTGACCTCGGCGGGGACGGCGGCCTTCGGGCAGTTCGCCGAGAGCAAGCCGGGCGACTGGGAGGCGATGCTCGCGCTGAACCTTCGCGCGGTGATGGTCTGCTGTCGCGCCGTGCTCCCGACGATGCTCCGCCAGCGCGCGGGGCTCATCCTCAACGTCGCCTCGATCGCTGCCAAGCGCGCCGTGCCGGGCTCCGCCGTCTACACGGCGACGAAGGCGGGGGTGGTCGGATTCAGCCGCGTGCTTGCTGAGGAGATGCGACCCCACGGCGTGCGGGTCGGTGTGCTGATGCCGGGGGCGGTGGACACCCCCATCTGGGACACGCTCGGCGCCTCGCCGCCGCGGGAACGGATGCTCCGGCCCGAGGACGTGGCGCGCGCGGCCGTCCTCATGGCGACCCTGCCCCCCAACGCCTCGCTCGAGGAGTTGGTGCTCCTGCCGGCGGGTGGCATCCTGTGATAGGCTTTTGGGTACACCGGATGCGGGTGATGCCCGTTCCGGGCACGACGCACGGGAGGAGCGAATGATCACGATCACCGACACGGCCGCCAAGAAGATCACCGACCTGCGCCTGGAGGAGGGCAAGCCCGAGTGGGGGCTCCGCATCCGCCTCGTGGGCGGCGGCTGCTCCGGCATGTCGTACGAGCTGGGCTGGGAGGACGCGCCGGCCACGAACGACAACGTCGTCGAGGCACAGGGCATCAAGGTGTTCGTGGACCAGAACAGCGCGCCGTATCTCGAGGGCGTCGAGATCGACTTCGTCGACAATCAGATGCTCGGCGCCGGCTTCGCGATCAACAATCCGAACGTGAAGTCGAGCTGCGGCTGCGGCCAGTCCCACCGCTTCTAGGCGCCCGCCGTGCGTGTCCGGGTCCGTCTCTTCGCCCGGTACCGTGAAGCGACCGGGCGGGAGCAGCTGGACCTCGAGCTTCCCGAAGGCGGAACCGTCGAGCACGCGTGGGCGGCGATCGTCGGCCTCCACCCCGAGCTCGAGGCCTATCGCCCCTACACCCTCTTCGCCGTCGGCACCGAGTACGTCGACCCCGAGCACCCGCTGAAGCCCGACGACGAGCTCTGCCTCTTTCCCCCCGTGAGCGGAGGCGCCGGCGTCCCCCTCGAACCCGACAGCGACGTCTACCGCGTCGTCGAGCACCCGCTGAGCCCGGACGCGATCGCGGCGCTCGTGGACGACCCGGCCGCGGGCGGTGTCGTGATCTTCTCCGGCGTCGTCCGCAACGAGACGGGCGGCCGGCCGGTGAAGTTCCTCGAGTACGAGGCGCACGCGCCGATGGCCGAGACGAAGCTGCGCGAGATCGGCGAGGAAGCACGCCGCCGCTGGCCGGGCGTCAAGCGCGTGGCGATGCTCCATCGGGTCGGCCGTCTCGAGATCGGCGAGGCCTCGGTGCTGATCGCCGTGTCGGCGGCCCATCGCGGAGAGGCGTTCGAGGCGTGCCGCTGGGCGATCGACACGCTCAAGCGGACGGTGCCCGTGTGGAAGAAGGAGCACTTCGAGGACGGCGAGGTGTGGGTAGGCTTGCAGGGCGGGTAGAGACCGTCCTCCGCCGCCACGCGATGCTCGTGGGCGGCGAGACCATGGTCGTCGCCGTCTCCGGCGGCGCCGACTCGGTCGCGCTGCTGCATGCGCTGCTCGCGCTCGCCGAGCGCTGGCGCCTGACGCTCTCCGTCGTGCACGTCGACCACCGGCTGCGCCCCGACTCCGCGCGCGACGCCGGGTTCGTCCGGGACCTCTGCGCCCGCCTCGGCGTTCCCGTCGAGATCGTCGCCGTGGACGTGGGGCACGGCGATGGGCCCGAGGCGGCGGCGCGCGCCGCCCGCTACGCGGCGCTCGAGGCGGCGGCGGACCGGACCGGCGCCACCCGCATCGCGGTCGGCCACACGGCGGACGACCAGGCCGAGACCGTGCTGATGCGGCTGCTCCAGGGCGCGGGCGCGCGCGGCCTCGCCGGGATCCCGCCCATCCGCGGGCGAATCATCCGCCCGCTGATCGAGTGCCGGCGCGCCGAGATCGTCGCGGCGCTCGAGGGCGCCGGTCTCGCGTGGATCGAGGATCCGACGAACCGCGACCCAAAATTCCTGCGCAACCGGATCCGCCACGAGCTCCTGCCGCTGCTCGCGAGCGCCTGGGAGCCCGCGATCGTCGAGAGCCTGAACCGGGTCGCCCGTCGCGCGCGCGCGCGGGTCGGCTCGCTGGATGCCGTCGCCGCGCGGGAGCTCGGGCACGGCGCGACGGGCGTCGATGGCGCGCTCGTCCTCCAGCGCAGCCGGCTGGCGGCGCTCCCGCGCGACGTCGCGGCCGAGGTGCTGCGCGGCGCCGCGGCGGGTCTCACAGACGGGGGCTCGCGCGCGCCGTTCCGCGCCTGGGCCCACCGCGGTCTCCGGCGCGTGCTCGCGGAGCCCCCGCCGCGGCGTCCGTTCAGGCTCGGCGGCGTTGGCTTCGAGGTGAGCAGCGGCCTGATCCGGGTGGGCGCGACGCCCGCCGAGTCGCTCCGCGAGCGGACGCTGAGCGTGCCCGGAAGCGTCGCGCTCCCTGAGATCGGTCGCGTCGTCGAGGCGCGCGTGGTGCCCGTCTCCGACGCGCCGCCGACCGCCGCTCCCGACCGCGCCGTCTTCGACGCCGCGCTCCTGCCGCGGAGCCTCGTCGTGCGCCCGCGCCGGCGCGGCGACCGATTCGTCCCCTTCGGTGGCGGCGAGCGGAGACTCAAGACCTTCCTGATCGACGCGAAGGTGCCGCGCTGGGAGCGCGCGCGCGTTCCCATCGTGGAGGTCCCGGGCGCGTCCGGCCCGATCGTGTGGGTCGCCGGGCTCCGTCGCGCGCGGGCGGCGCCGGTCACCCCCGCGACCACCGAGGTCGTCGAGCTCCGGCTCCTCCCGCTGGCGCCCACCGCCGGCCGCGAGTAGAATCGGCCCCCTCTCATGAAGGTCATCGGCGCCCTCGTGGCCTCGCTGCTCGTCGCGGCGCCCGCCTGGGCCCAGCCGCCCCGACCGGACCGCGCGGCGATGCCCGAGGCGAGGGCGCTGCTGCGCGCCCTCGAGGACGCCTTCTCGACCGTCGCGGACCGCGTGACGCCCTCCGTCGTCAACGTCTCGACCACGCCCGCGAGCAAGCCCGCCGCCGGCGAGGAGAGTCCTGAGGAGCTCTACGAGCGGTTCTTCCGGCGCCGCCCGCCCGACGCGCGCGCCTCGGGCTCCGGCGTGATCGTGGATCCCAAAGGATACGTCTTGACGAACAATCACGTGATCGAGAACGCTCGGGAGATCACCGTGCGTCTCTCGGACTCGCGCAAGTTCACGGCCAAGCTGGTCGGCCGCGATCCCAAGACCGACCTCGCCGTCCTCAAGGTGGACGCGCCGGGGCCGCTGCCGGTCGCCGAGTTCGGCGACTCCGACCGGCTGCGGGTCGGGCAGTGGGCGATCGCGATCGGCAACCCCTTCGGCCTGGACCGCACCGTCACCGTCGGGATCGTCTCCGCGGTCGCGCGCAACCGCGTGGGCGTCGCGCAGTACGAGAACTTCATCCAGACCGACGCCTCGATCAATCCCGGCAACTCCGGCGGGCCGCTCCTGAACCTCGACGGCAAGGTGATCGGCATCAACACCGCCATCGTCTCGGCGGGGCAGGGCATCGGCTTCGCGATCCCGATCAACGAGGCGAAGATCGTGGCCGCGCAGCTCATCGCGAAGGGGCGCGTCGTGCGCGGCTGGCTGGGCCTCGTCATCCAGGACGTCACCGACGAGCTCGGCCCCTCGTTCGGCGTGAAGGAGCGCCAGGGCGTGCTGGTCGCCGACGTGATGCGCGGCGGCCCCGCGGACAAGGCCGGGCTCCGGCCGGGCGACGTCGTGGTGGAGTTCGGCGGCGTCAAGGTGCGCGAGGTGCCGGACCTCCAGCGCCGCGCCGCCGCCGTCCTCCCGGGCCAGACCGCGAAGGTCACCGTCATCCGGGACAAGAAGCCGGTCGCGCTGTCGGTGACGGTGGGCGAGATGCCGGCCGACGAGCCCGAGGAGACCTCGGTCGAGCCGGGCGGGGAGGGCCTCGGCGCCCAGGTCGAGCCCACCGCGCCGGACTCCACCGACCGGGGCCTCGTCGTCGCCGAGGTCGTCGCCGGGGGCCCCGCGGACCGCGCGGGCCTGCGCCGCGGCGACGTAATCCTCGAGGTCAATCGCCAGGCGGTGCCGGACGTCGCGACGCTGAACAAGATCCTCGCGCAGGCCCAGGCCGGCGACCCCGTGCTTCTCTACCTCCGGCGCCCGTCGTCGGGCGGCCGCACCCAGTACCTCGTCCTCGAGCGCGGGCCCAAGCCGTGAGCGCGCCCACCGGGACACTGCCCCTCGACGCGATCCGACCGACGCGGCGGGGCACGGTTCTCGTCGTGGACGATGAGGAGGGCGTCCGCGCGTCGGTGCGCGCGATCCTCGAGGAGAGCTGCGAGGTCCTCGAGGCGGAGAACGGCACGGCCGCGCTCGACGTCGTGCGCACGCGCGACATCGATCTGGTCATGCTCGATCAGAAGATGCCGGGGGAGGCGGGCATCGACGTCCTGCCGCGGCTCAAGGCCGCCGACCCGTCCGCGGTCATCGTGCTCGCGACGGCGGTGCGCGACATCCGCACGGCGGTCGAGGCGCTGCGGCGCGGCGCCTACGACTACCTGACCAAGCCGTTCGACGTCGACGACATCCTGGGCCTGGCCGCGCGCGCGCTCGAGAAGCGGGCGCTCGAGCGCGAGGTCGAGGGACTGCGCTCGGTCCTGGTGCCCCGTCACCTCGAGGCGGCCGGCGCCTTCGAGGGGATCGTGGGGCGCCACCCCGAGATGATCCGTCTCTACGAGATCGTCACGCGCCTCGCGCGGACGCCGACGACGGTGCTCATCACCGGGGAGAGCGGCACCGGCAAGGAGCTGATCGCCCGCGCCATCCACCGGCAGAGCGACCGCGCCGCGCGGCCCTTCGTGGCCGTCAACGTGGCCGCGATCCCGGACACGCTGATCGAGTCCGAGCTCTTCGGCCACGAGAAGGGGGCCTTCACCGGCGCGCACGCGCGGCGCCTCGGGCGCTTCGAGCTGGCCCACGGCGGCACGCTCTTCCTCGACGAGATCGGCTCGCTGCGCCTGGATCTCCAGACCAAGCTGCTGCGCGCGCTGCAGGAGCGCGAGATCGAGCGGCTCGGCGGAACGCGACCGGTGGCGGTGGACGTGCGGGTGCTCGCGGCGACGAACGTCAACCTCCGGCAGGCGGTGCGCGATCGCGCGTTTCGCGAAGACCTCTTCTACCGTCTCAACGTCGTGCCCGTCCATGTGCCCCCGCTCCGGGAGCGGCGCGAGGACATCCCGGTGCTCGTGGACCACTTCGTGCGCAAGCTCGCCCGCGCGTGCGGCCGTGACGTCCGGGGTGTGTCGGCCGGCGCCCTCGACGCGCTCGTTCGCTACGACTGGCCGGGGAACGTGCGCGAGCTGGAGAACGCGCTCCACCGCGCCGTGGTGCTCGCGCGCGGCCCGGTCCTCCAGCTCGACGACGTTCCCCTCGACGTGGCGATGCCCGAGACGGCCCGGCATCTTCCCGAGGACGCCGTCCTACCGCTGCGCGACGCGTGCGACCGCTTCGAGCGTCAGTACGTGCTCCGCGTTCTCGAGCGTGCCGGCTGGAACGTGAGTCGGGTGGCGCGGATGCTCGGGGTGCACCGGAACACGATCCTGGCCAAGCTCGCCGCGTGGGATATGAAGCGGCCGGCGACTCCGGAGGGACGGGGGCTGGGCGCGGGCTAGCGAGCGGTCACTTGCGGTTGATGCACTTCACGAGTTGCCAGCCGTTGAACATGTTCACGCGCGCGACGAGCTCGGGCTGGAGTCCGACCTCGGCGAGCAGCGGCTTCATCGCCAGATTCGACTTCCAACCCAGGCGCGTGCACACGGGCGCCACGATGTCCTCGGCGAGCCGAACGATCCGGTTCTGGCTCCGGAAGTGGTTCAGCAACACGATCACGCCGCCCGGCTTCACCACGCGGCACATCTCGCGTAGCACGGCGACAGGGTCAGGAACCGCGGAGATCGTATAGGTCGCGATCGCCTTGTCGAACTCGTTGTCGCCGAAGTCCAGGGATGTCGCGTCCATCACCTTGAGACGGACGCCCGGCATGGCCAGGTGCTCGACGCGCTCGACGGCCTTGTCGAGCATGTCCGAGGACAGGTCGATCCCGGTCAACCGGCAGTCCGGAGGGTAGAGCGGCAGGTTCAGTCCGGTGCCGATGCCGACCTCGAGGATGGAGTCCTCGGGCCGCAGGGCCAAGTGACGGATCGCCGCGTTCCGACCCGGGGCGAAGATCCAATCGAAGATAAAGTCGTATACGGGTGCGTAGAGCTCGTACGCCCGCTCCACGTGCCGCTTCTTTAGCGCAACGTCCACCGTAGGACCGTCCTCCCTGCAGCCTGGTCTCGGGGCCGGGCAATTCTACCCGGCCGGTCGAAGCGTTGCCAAGCGCCTTCTCGGGGTCCCGTTTCGCTCAGG
>JBOHQB010000176.1:0-1803 GCA_050731995.1 Candidatus Rokuibacteriota bacterium | reverse complement strand
GACCTCCTCGTTGGTCAGGTGATCCGGCGCGCGGTGGTAGTACCTCGCCAGCTTCACGACGGCGGCGACGTACGACTCGTGGGTGCGGGGCGAGAAACCACGCAGGGCCATGTCGCGGATCATGCGGATACGGAGCTCGCTCATGAGACACCTCCATCGCAGAGTGGGATGGCGGTGATTCTGAGCGAGCGGACGGACCTACGCAGACGGGAGAAACGCTCCGGCGAGGGCGTGCTGTTCGACCTACCGCGTCAGCGGTTTAGTTCAACTAGAATTCGGCCCCAGGATAGGCTGGTCAGTGTTTCCCGGCAAACACTGCGAGGATCTGCAGCCTATCCCGACCGGGCTTTGACGCCCGATTTCACCGAAAAACACCTCATCGCCAAGCTCTTGCATGCGCCCTCCGAGATGCCTATCCACCAAGATAGGCTGCAGGCCCACGCCGCATATCTTGGCAGACTTTCCCGAAAACGCGGCGAGGTGTATCACGACGGGAACATCCGGTCGGCCGGGCTACGGACCGCTGCTGGGCCCCGATTCAGGACATGGGTGTAGACCATGGTCGTGCTCACGTCGCGGTGGCCCAGCAGCTCCTGGACGGTCCGGATATCGTGGCCGTCCTCGAGCAGATGTGTCGCGAACGAGTGACGCAGCGTGTGGGGACTGGCGCGCTTGGTGAGAACCGCCTGCCGGACCGCTCGCTTCACTGCCCGCTGCAGGACCGACTCGTGCAGGTGATGGCGACGGATCTGGCCCGTGACCCGATCACGATAGGCCCGTGTAGCGGGGAACACCCATTGCCAGACCCATTCACGCCCCGCGTTCGGATACTTCCGCATGAGCGCCGTGGGCAGCTCCACCCAGCCGGCACCCGCCTCGAGATCGTGCTGATGCTGGGCCCGAACGGCGCGTAGATGCGTGGCGAGCCCGGCCTTGACGAGCGCCGGGAGCATCGTCACGCGATCCTTGTCGCCCTTCCCGCCGCGGACCACGATCTGGTTCGTCGCGAAGTCCACGTCCTGCACCCGGAGCCGGCAGCACTCGAGCACGCGCAGGCCGGCGCCGTAGAGCAGGCAGGCCATCAGGCGGGGCGCGCCGTCGAGCCGCTCCAGCACCGCACGGACCTCGTCGCGCGTGAGGACAACCGGCAGTCGCTCGGGCCGGCGCGCGCGCACCACACCGTCGAGCCAGGGCAGGTCGACCTCGAGCACCTGGCGATACAGAAAGAGCAGCGCGCTCAACGCCTGGTTCTGCGTGGAGGCGGCCACGTGGCCGTCCACGGCGAGCGACGTGAGGAAGCGCGTGACCTCCGGCGCGCTCATCTCGGCGGGATGGCGCTTGCCGTGGAAGAGAATGTACCGACGGATCCACGCGACGTAGCTCTCTTCGGTGCGCCGGCTGAAGTGGCGGGCGCGGATGGCCGCGCGGACGCGATCGAGGAGGCGGGGCGGCGGCGGCACCTGCGGCCCGGCCTCGCGGGCAGTCCACAGTGACCGTGCACGACTGGATACGGTCGCATACCGAAAGTCGGCAGACGGCGCAGTGGCAACCATCGTGAGTTCTTCTGCTCTACGCAGGGTAAGGGGCACGTCGGCGCGACGCAAGAGGATCGTGCCGTGTATCGAACATTGCACCCTGACGTGTTCCGCGCACCGTGCTCCACTCGTTTCGCGAGCTGCTCCCCGTCCCGCTGACTGGCGAGATCGCAGCCTGTACAATGGCGCCGGAGGAGGCGCGACGATGGCGGTCACGCTCAGGCGCTATCGGTTCACCGTGGACGAGTACGACCGGATGGCCGAGGTC
>JBOHQB010000175.1:0-8069 GCA_050731995.1 Candidatus Rokuibacteriota bacterium | reverse complement strand
CGCGTAGGTCCGGGGGCTCACCGAAGTGCCGGTCTGGCGCTCCGCCTCCTCGCAGAGATGCCGGATCTCGGCGTCGACTTCGTGAATCTCGAGCGGCTCGATCCTTGCCATCGTCGTCCTCCTCGCTTTCCGCGTTCGTATCAGGTGGGGAAGAACTCTAGCATCAGGCGATTGACCTCGGGGGCGTTCTCGTACGCGGACCAGTGGCCGGCGGCGGGAATCCGGTGCAGGTCGAGCGCGCCCACGGCCGCCCGGATCTCGCCGATCAGCAGGCTCGCCGGCCGGAACTCGGAATCGTCACGCTCGCCCCAGAGCAGCCGGATCCGGCAGGTGAGCCGCGCGAGGTCGCCGAGCAGCGTGCCGCCGCCGCTCACCTTCCGGCTGTCGAAGCGGGCGCGGCGAACGCCGTAGGCCTGGATGTCCACCGCCTCCTCGGTGACGCTCGTCTCCGCGCTGAGCATGTTGACGAGCAGGTTGTGGCGGCAGATCTCGCGGAAGAGCTTCGCGTCGTCGCCGGCCTCCCTGTAGCTCCGGGTCGGCCGGTCGCCGAAGCGGCGCCTCGGGAAGCCGCCCGGTGAGACGAGGCACAAATGTGTGACCCGTGGCCCGAGCAGCCGGGCGAGATTCGCGGCAATGGCCCCGCCGAACGAGAAGCCGGCGAGCCGCAGCGGAGCATCGCCGGGAAACATCTCGACGAACAGCTCGTGCACGAGGTCGAGGTACGCCGGGCCGGTCGTCTCACGCGCGACGGGCGCCGAAGCGCCGTACGCCGGATGGTCGAGCGCGTGCACGGTGAAGCGCGTCGCCAGCGGCTCGACGTTGCGGATCCAGTGCTTCCACGATCCCATGCCCCCGTGAAAGAGCACGATGTCGGGTCCGCTGCCACGGCGGTGCACCGCGATCCGGGGAGTGTGGTCGGTAGGCGTGATGGGTCTTTATGATACGCTGCGCGCGCGCCGGGCGACCGGCCATCTCACGACGCGAGGTGCGACTGTGCGACCGAACAAGATCAAGCAGATCTGGCGCGACGGGCGGTGGGTCACGATGGGCTGGCTCTCGGTGTCCCACGGATTCACCGCGGAGGTGATGGCGCGGCAGGGCTTCGACGCGCTCGTCGTCGACATGCAGCACGGGCTCACCGACATGAACGATGTCTGGCCGATGCTGCAGGCGATCTCGCAGACCGACACCGTGCCGGTCGTCCGCGTGCCGTGGAACGACCCGGCGACGATCATGAAGGTGCTGGATCTGGGCGCGTATGGCGTGCTCGTCCCGCTGATCAACACCTCCGAGGACGCGGCGAAGGCGGTGGCCGCGTGCCGCTATCCGCCGGTGGGCATGCGCTCGTCGGGGCCGGTGCGCGCGGTGCACTACGGCGGCGCCGATTACGTGGCCAAGGCCAACGACGAGATCGTCGTGATGGGCATGGTCGAGACGAAGGAAGGGCTCGCCAACCTGGACGCGATCTGCGCGACGCCGGGGCTCGACGCCGTGTACATCGGTCCATCCGATCTGGCGTTCGCGATCGGCATGGCGCCGCGCCCCGATAATCCCGACCCGGTGCACATGGCCACGTGCGACAGAATCCGCGAGGCGGCGCACAAGCACGGCAAGAAGGCGTGCATGCACTGCGCGAGCGCGGCGTTCGCCGCCGGGGCGGTGAAGCGCGGCTTCGACCTCGTCATGCTGACGTCCGATCTGGCGTCCATGATCGCCGGCGTCCGCCGGCAGCTCGACGAGCTGAAGTCCGCGACCGCGTGAAGCTGGTCGTCTTCGACTTCGACGGCCTCATCCTCGACACCGAGGTCCCGGAGTACGAGGCCTGGCAGGAGCTGTACGGCGAGCACGGTCACGCGCTCCCGTTCGAGACGTGGGCCCAGTGCATCGGGACCGCCTCCGACGCCTTCGACCCGTGCGCCGACCTGGCCGAGCGTGTGGGCCGCGCCCTCGACGCAGCGACGCTCCGGCGACGACATCAGGCGCGGACCGACGCGCTCATCGCCGGCCAGCCGGTCCTGCCCGGAGTCGTCGAGCGCCTGGATGAAGCGGGGGTCATGGGGCTCACGCTCGCGGTGGCGTCGTCGTCCGGCCGGCCGTGGGTGGAAGGCCACCTCGAACGGCTCGGGCTGCTCGACCGCTTCCATACCGTGCGCTGCAAGGAGGACGTGCCGCGCGTCAAGCCCGATCCCGCGCTGTATCAGGCGGTGCTGGACGCCACCGGCGTGCGCGCGGCCGACGCAGTGGCCCTGGAGGACTCGCCCAACGGCGTGCTGGCGGCCAAGCGCGCGGGCCTGGCCTGCGTCGCCGTGCCGAACGCGCTGACGGCGCGGCTCGATCTCGCTGGAGCCGACCTGCGCCTGGCGTCACTGGCCGACCTGCCGCTGGCCCAGCTCTTCGACCGGCTCCGGCGTTCCTGATATCTCACCGACGCGCGACACCGCTTCGGCCAGCCGAGCGTGAACATGTTAGCTTTCGGGCATGAAGACGCGGACCGTGCGCAAGCGCTTCGAGCCAGCCAAGCACGCCGCCTGGCAGGCGCGGGTCGGCGGGAAGCGATCCGTTCGCTGGGTCGACAAGTTCCTCGCACGGGATCGCAGGGCAAGGTGAGCGGGACGGCCATCGCCACGCCGAGGGCGACCCGTCGCTTGGAAACTTCCTGAGCCCGGCCCGGGGCTGACCCGACTAACCGCTCGATGACCAGCCCTTTCGTCGCCGGCCCGCCGGTGCGGATCGCCGGTGCACCGAACGGTCCGCTTGCCGGCCTGACGTTCGCCGCCAAGGATCTCTTCGACGTCGCCGGGTATCCCACCGGCGGAGGCAACCCGGACTGGGCGCGGCAGAATCCGGTCCCGACGCGCCACGCCTGGGCGGTGCAGCGCCTGCTCGACGCCGTCTCCACCATGAGCGACGCGCCGCTGTGGTAGAACGCCGGGAGGAAGGCCCACGATGCCCTGTCCTCGGTGCCGCCAGGAGAATCCGGCCGGGTCGAACTTCTGCCTCGGATGCGGTAGCCGGCTGGCGCTGACCTGCGCTTCGTGCGGTGCCGAGCTCCTGCCCGCATCGAAGTTCTGCAACAAGTGCGGGGCTGCGGTACCGATGCAGGCGGACGGTCCGCCTGGCTCGGCTTCGCCCCGGCACCATACTCCGAAGCATCTCGCCGAGAAGATCCTCTCCTCAAAGAGCTCGCTCGAAGGCGAACGCAAGCAGGTCACGGTGCTTTTCGCCGACCTCAAGGGCTCGATGGAGCTACTCGCCGCCCGCGATCCGGAGGAGGCGCGCACGCTCCTCGATCCAGTGATCGAACGCATGATGGAGGCCGTCCACCACTACGAGGGCCTCGTCAACCAGGTGATGGGCGACGGGATCATGGCCCTCTTCGGCGCGCCCCTTGCTCACGAGGACCACGCGATCCGCGCGTGCTACGCCGCCCTTCGCATGCAGGAGTCAGCGAAGCGCTATGCCGAGGAGGTGCAGCGCAGCCACGGCGTCCCGCTCTCGATCCGGGTGGGCCTTCACTCCGGTGAGGTCGTCGTCCGGTCCATCGGCTCGGATCTCGACATGGACTACACGGCCGTCGGCCAGACGACGCACCTCGCCGCGCGTCTGGAGCAGGCGGCGCAGCCGGGATCCACCCTGCTCACCGCCACGACGCTCGCGTTGGCCGAGGGCTACGTGGCCGTCAAACCCGTCGGTCCCATCAGGATCAAGGGCCTCTCCGAGCCGGTCGACGTTTACGACTTGATCGGTACGGGCGCCGCCCGCACCCGTCTTCAGGCGCGCGCCGGCCGCGGCCTCACTCGCTTCATCGGCCGCGACGCCGAGATGGATGCTCTCCGGCGCGCTCTCGAGCAGGCGGGCGAGGCTCGCGGGCAGGTCGTCGCGGTGGTCGGCGAGCCCGGGGTGGGCAAGTCACGCCTGCTCTGGGAGATCCGTCACTCCCATCGCCTTCACGGATGGCTGGTCCTCGAAAGCGCCTCGGCCTCCTATGGCAAAGCGAGCGCCTACCTCCCGGTCATCGATCTGTTGCGCTCGTACTTCCAGATCGAGGGCCGCGACGACACCCGAAGGACTCGTGAAAAGGTCACGGGCAAGCTCCTCACCCTCGACCCGTCACTCGGCGCGACCGTCCCTGCGCTGCTGGCCCTTCTCGGCGTGGCGGTGGACGATCCGGCGTGGGAAGCGCTCGACCCTCCGCAGCGTCGTCAGCAGACGCTCGACGCCGTGAAGCGCCTCCTGCTCCGCGAGAGCCAGATCCAGCCGCTCCTCGTGGCGTTCGAGGATCTTCACTGGATTGATGGGGAAAGCCAGGCGCTGCTCGACGGGCTCGTGGAGAGCCTCCCGGCCGCCCGCGTGCTACTGTTCGTCAACTACCGACCCGAGTACCAGCACCGCTGGAGCTCGCGGACGTACTACACCCAGCTTCGCCTCGATCCGCTGCCCTCGGCGAGCGCCGCCGAGCTCCTCGACACCCTTCTCGGCGCCGACGCAACCCTCCCGCCCCTCAAGCGGTTCCTGATCGAGCGCACCGAGGGCAATCCGTTCTTCCTCGAGGAGTGCGTGCAGGCCCTGGCGGAAACGACGGCGCTCGCTGGCGAACGCGGCGCCTACCGCCTCACCCGATCCATCGAGACCCTGGAGGTTCCGGCCACGGTCCAGGTCATCCTGGCCGCCCGGATCGACCGGCTCCACCCGGACGACAAGAGCCTGCTCCAGGTGGCGTCGGTGATCGGTGAAAGCGTGCCGCTGAGCCTCCTGCACGCCGTCGCTGCGCTATCGGAGGATGGCCTCCGCACCGCGCTCGGTCATCTGCAGGGGGCCGAGTTTCTCTACGAGGCCTCACTCTTCCCCGAGGCGGAGTACGCCTTCAAGCACGGCCTCACCTGCCAGGTCGCCTACGGCTCCCTTCTGCAAGACAGACGACGCCACCTTCACGCACGGGTCGCCGACGCGATCGAGCGCATGGCGGGGGAACGCACTGGAGAGCACGCGGAGCGGCTTGCCTACCATGCGTTCAAGGGAGAGCTGTGGGACCGGGCGGTCACGTACCTTCGCCAGGCCGGTGCCAGGGCGCTGGCCGCCTCGGCGAGCCGCGAGGCCGCGGCGGCCTTCGAGCAGGCGCTGGTCGCGCTCGAGCGCATCCCACGCTCACCGGCCACGATCGAGCAGGCGATCGATCTCCGCTTCGAGCTCCGGGCGGCGCTCCAGACGCTCGGCGAGCATGACCGCGTCCTCGACCATCTTCGCGAGGCCGAGCGGCTGGCGGCGACGCTCGAGGACGAGCGCCGTCGGGGCTGGGTGTCCGCTTACCTGAGTCAGTACTCCATTTGGATGGGGGACTACGAGGCTGCGGCCGAGGCCGGGCAACGGGCGCTGACCATCGGGGCAGCCGCGGCGGACCTCGGCCTCCAGGTGGCGGCGAACTGCTTCCTGGCCCAGCTGCTCTTCGTCCGCGGAGATTTCCGGCGGGCCATCGAGTGTTGCCGCTGGACGGCCGGCTCCATCCCGGATGACCGCGTCCGCGAGCGCTTCGGCCTCAGCGGATCGCCCGCGATGCTGTCGCGCAGCTTCCTCGTCATGAGCGCCGTGGCGCTGGGCGAGTTCACGGTCGCCGTCGCATGGGCCGAAGAGAGCCTCCGGATCGCGGAGTCCATCGGTCAACCGTACTCCCTGAACACCGCGTGCTTCGCCATGGCGGAGCCCCACCTCGCCAGAGGCGACGTGGGCCCAGCCGTGGCTCCTCTCGAACGCGCGCTGGAGCGCTGCGAGACCTGGAACCTGGCGTTTCTCTTTCCCATCACGGCCGTGCGTCTGGGCATGGCCTACGCGCGAAGCGGCCGGCTCAACGAGGCGCTACCACTGCTGGAGGCGGCCCTGGCCCGGGTCCCCCAGCCCTGGAAGGGCAGTCACGGACCTTACCAGACTGCTCTGGTGGAGGCGCGTCTGCTCGCCGGCCAACTCGATGCCGCGGATGATCTGGGCCAGCGTGCTCTCACCCTGGCCCGGCAGTGCGGCAGCCGCGGCTTCGAGGCCCGCCTGCTCTGGCTCCTCGGCCGCATCGCCGCGCATCGAGAGCATCCCAACACGGCCGCCAGCGAGGCCAGGCATCGGGAGGCGCTCGCGCTCGCGACTGAACTCGGCATGCGCCCCCTCGTGGCCCACTGCCACCTCGGGCTCGGAACGCTCTACCGGCGAACGGGCAAGCGCGAGGAGGCCCACGCGCACCTGACCACCGCCACGACGATGTACCGCGAGATGGGCATGCACGTCTGGCTGGAGCAGGTGCAGGCGGAGGCGCGCGGGCTGTAGCCGTCGTCGTCACAGGTGATCGGCGCGCTCCCGGGTCATTGTGCCAGCGCTCCGCCGTCGATGACCAGCTCGCTGCCCGTCATGTAGGACGAGTCGTCGGAGGCGAGGTAGAGCACGGCGCTCACGATCTCGGCCACCGTGCCCATGCGCCCGAGCGGGACTCGCTGAAGCCGCCGCTCCAGGGCCTCTCGGTCCGGCATCGCGCTGTGGAGCATCTCCGTGTCCACCGGGCCCGGGTGCACGGAGTTGCAGCGAATCCGGTCCTTCGCGTGCTGGCTCGCCGTCACCTTCGTGAAGATCCGGATGGCCCCCTTGCTGGCGGCGTACGCGGGCTCCTGGTGCAGCGACTGCCCGATCCCCGCCACCGAGGAGATGTTCACGATCGAGCCGCCGCCCGCCCGGCGCATGGCCGGAATCGCGTACTTGGTGCCGAGAAACACCCCTTTGGCGTTCACGGCCATCACCCGGTCCCACTCGACGACCGTGCGCTCCTCGATCGGGACCCGTGGGATGACGATCGCGGCGTTGTTGATCAGGATGTCCAGCCGGCCGTGGCGGCCGGTCGCGGTCTGCACCGCGTTCTGCCAGTCCGCCTCGCTGGTGACGTCGAGATGCACGTACGTGGCCTCGCCGCCGCTGGCACGGATGGCGGCCTCGACCTTCTGGCCCTCGGCGTCCCGGATGTCGCCGAAGACGACCTTCGCGCCCTCCCTGGCGAAGGTCTCCGCTTCCGCCGCTCCCTGTCCACGCGCCCCGCCACTGATCAGCGCGACTTTGTCGTCCAGCTTTCCCATGGCCGCTGATCATACGCCGGGGCGCGAGGCCCCGTGGAGCTAGATGGCGGTGTAGCCGCCGTCGATGAGCAGGTCGCTGCCGGTCATGAAGGCCGAGGCGTCGCTCGCGAGGTAGACGGCGGCGCGGGCGATCTCCTCGGGCAGGCCGAGCCGGCCGAGCAGGTGCTTGGGCCCCATCATCTTGCGCGCCTCGTCCATGTCCTTCCAGCGCCGGAGCATGCGTCGGGTTTCGATCGCGCCGGGCGAGATCGTGTTGGCGCGAATGCCCTGCGCCGCGTGATCGGCGGCGAGCACTTTCGCGAGCTGGATCAAGGCGCCCTTGGTCGCGCAGTACGCCGGGCGCCCGGGCGAGGCGACACGGCCAAGCTGCGACGCGATGAGGATCACGCTGCCGCCGCCGCGGGCGATCATCGCCGGGAGCGCGGCCTTGACCATCAGGAAGGCGCCCGTCAGATTGACCCGGATCACGCGATCCCAGGCCGCCTCGTCCATCTCCAGCACCGTCGCTGTCTTGTCGCTGTCGGCCGCGCCGTAGAGCAGAACGTCGAGACCGCCGAAGCGCGTGACGGTGGCGGCGACGGCGGCCCGGCAGCTCGCGCCGTCCGTGACGTCGAGATGCACCGGCAGCGCCTGCGCGCCGCCCTTCTCGATCTCGGCCGCGGTGGCCCGGGCGCCCGGCTCCTCGACATCGGCGCACGCGACGCCGGCGCCGGCCGCCGCGAACGCGAGCGCGGTCGCGCGCCCGATCCCGTTCGCAGCGCCGACGACGATCGCGGTCTTCTTCTCGAGCGTGAACGCCGGGTCGACCATCGCCCCCTCCTGTCACTGATCTAGCGCGCAATATTCACGAACGACGATGGCGCGACCGGGCGGGTGGCGCAGGGTGCAGCCCCCGCGGGGCCGCGCGTAGTGGGCCCCCCTCGTCCCGTCCGCCGCGCGGAGCGCGGCGTTCGGGCGAGTGGGTGACGG
>JBOHQB010000174.1:0-7704 GCA_050731995.1 Candidatus Rokuibacteriota bacterium | reverse complement strand
GGCGCGCGCTCGCCGCGCGCCGGTGACCGGCCGGCGAGCGCCGGCGGGAGATCAGAATCCGAAGCGCAGACCGAGCGTGACCGAGCGCTGTGCGCGGCGCGTCTGGTCGAGGACTTCGACGTAGTTGACGAACGGGGTGAGTCCGCTCGGGAGCTGCAGGACGGCGCCCGCGCCGATCGTGAAGTAGTCCCGGTCGGGCGACTCCGTCAAGAACCGGTAGGTCCCGGCCGGCGCGTTGACGAATCTGAACGGCACCGACCGCCGGTCGTTCGCGAACTCGTGGATGTACTCGCCGGTCAGGTGCGGCACGATGACGCCGAAATTCGTGCTGATCGCGTACGAGGTGTAGAGCCCGGTCGTGGTCGTGAGCGACACGACCGTCTGGTCGCCGTAGATGAGCTCGATGCCCGTGTTGCCGGTCTCCCGGAAGCCGGCGATCGCCGACTCGCGATAGCTGGCGCCGATCCGCGGACCGATCGTCATCGGGCCCAGGAAGAAGTCGTAGCCGATCCGTGCCCCCAGCCGGAAGTCGTTCGAGTGCGTGTCGCCGTTGATTCGTCCGAGGAACACCGGCACCTCGGCGGGGACGGCCGCCAGCGACACGCGGCGGTCGATGCCGAACTCCTTGCGCGTGTAGCCCGCGTTGAGATCCACGAAGAGGCTCGGCAGCGGCGTCACCGTCCCGTAGATGATGAAGCTGTACAGGTCGTTGTCGTATCCGCCGGTCTGCCCCGCGAAGTCGCCGAACTCGTGCTGATAGTTGAAGGCCGCCCCGAGCACTCCCAGGCGCCCGAACGAGTAGTCCACGCCCACGGTGGCGCCGGTGGTGTTCTGCTCGAAGCCGAGCTCGAACATGCTCGTGCCCTTGTTCAGCGACTGGTACTCGGTCGTGACGAACATGCCGAGGCCGCGCCCCAGCTCGTCGCCGTCGGCGCTGGCGCCCCTTCCGGCCTTCTTCAGCCGCTCCAAGCGCCCTCTAACGGCCTCCTCGCCCGTGCGTGTTTCGACCGACGTGACGGGAGCCCCCACACCGCTGGAGGTGCCGTTCGGAATACCGTTGCAGAAGTCACCCAGCCTGCCGCTCGTGGGGCCCTGGATATTGGAGCAACCGCCGGTGTTGTCGAGCAGTCGCGGGAACAGGATGGACATCGGGAGGGGACGATCCAGAATCTCGCTCGCCCCGGCGGGCGTTGACGACAGCAAGAGCCCACCGAACGCGAGTAGAGCTACCGCCAGGACGATCAGTCGCTTTGTCATCGGCCCTCCCCTGGACCCAACCATTCCGGAGGGATGATTGCACACGCCGCCCTCGACGTCAAAGCGATTTGCGTGCCGGGGGGCCTTCAGTTCCCCCGGACGAAGAAGAAGTCGCCCGACTCGTGGCCGGCGAACTTGATCGGCGCGTACTCGGGCGCCTGGTACATGTCGACGCGCTCGGCGGCCGACACGACGCGCAGGCGCAGGTGGCCGAACATCGCCTGCCCCGGCAACACGCCCACGTTCTCGCGCAAGACGTGGAGGAACGCCTGGGCGAAGGCGGAGTGCTGGCCCCCGGTGCTGTCGAGCACCGGCTCGACGCCGCCGGAGGTCATCACCATGCGCGACCGTTTCGCGGACATCGTCAGCATCAGCTTGATCTGCTCCTCCTCGCTCAGGCCCCCCTCCAGCTTCCCGAGCGCCGAGCGCGTCATGGTGCCCGAGTAACAGGAGTCGGCGACCACGAGAAGCTGCCGGACCGACATGGAGTTCAGCACGTCGGAGATGGCGATGTTCGAGATCCAGTTGGCGGTGCTGCTCTGCTCGGCGTCCACGGGCAGCCAGTAGCCGCGGCTGTTCTTTTCGTCCACCTCGCCGTGGCCGGCGTAATAGATGAGGAGGTTGTCCTTCTCGGTCAGCTGCTCGCGCAGCTCGTTGAGCGCGGACAGCATTTGGTAGCGGTTGGCATTGAGGAGCAGCTTGACCCGGTAGCCGTAGTCCTTCTCCAGCACCTTGGCCACCTCGCGCGCGTCGTTCGCCGCCGTCTTGAGGCGCCGCAGCCCGGCATAGTCGTTATTGCCGATGACGAGCGCGTGGTAGGTGCCGAAGGTGGTGGCCCCGGGCCGCGGGACACCGATGCGCGGCGCGGTCGCCGAGGCCACAGCGGCGCGCTGCTCCGCGCGCACGACGGCGAACTCCAGCGCGGCGCGCCGCCCTTCCTTGTCGACGGCGACGATGCGGATTCGCTCGTCGGGCTTCGCGACGGGCACCTGGGCCTTGAACACGCCGTTGGCCAGCCGCGTCTCCTCGCGGCCGTTGACGGTGAGCGAGACGAGCTCGGTCTCGGCGGTCACCCGGCCGACCACGGAGAGACGATCGGCGGCGGTCACCGCGCGGAGACCCGTCGTGGCATCACGGGCGGCGAGCAGCTCGGGCTCCAGCACCTGGATGACGGGGGCGGCACCGGTGCTGCCGGTCTGCTGGCGCAGGCGCTCGAGGCGAGCCTGCTTGTCCTTCGAATCGGTCTCCAGCCGCGTGACCGTCGCGCGAAGGTCGGCCATCTCGCGATCCTTCGTCGCGATCGCGCGCTCGCGCTCGGCGATCGCCTGCTCGAGCTCGCGCGCGCGGGCCGCTCCGGCGGTGCCGCGCTGGCGGGCCTCGTCCAGCTCCGTCTTCAGATTGGCCACGGTCCCGCGCTCGGCGTCCACTTCACCCCGCCGCCCTTCCAGCGCGCGCCGCGCCTGTTCCAGCTCGCGCTGGCTCTTCTCCAGCTCGCCCCGCGTGGCGCCCAGCTGGCGCCGGAGCTCCTCGACCTCCGAGCGGAGCTGCTGGACCTCCGCCGTACTGGTCGGCGCCGTGCTGGCCGCTCCCGGCGCGATCGCGAAATCCAGGTCCTTGACTCCGGAGCCCCGGCGATACCAGGTGAGCGCCTGGACCGGATCTTTGGGAACGCCGAGCCCCTGCTCGTAGAGACTGCCCAGATTCATCGCGGCGCGCGGGAACCCCTTGTCGGCCGCCTTCCGGTACCACTGGGCCGCCGCCTGGTAGTCCGGGGGCACCCCGAGGCCCTTCTCGTAGATCTCGCCGAGATAGGTCTGAGCGGCCGGGTCGCCCTGGTCGGCCAGCTGTTGCCAGACCTTGCGCGAGGTATCGAGGTTCGCGCGGTCGAAGGCGACGTACTCGCCGCCGCGGATCTGACAGGTGCGCGCCGACGTCTTGATCGCGCGGCGGGCCGTGACGTAGGTGACCTGACCTCCCAGCTGCCGCATCTGGCCCGGCAACAGGCAGTCGACGACCATGAAGTCTTCGGCCCTTCCCGGGCCGGCCGGGGCCGTCTGTGCCAGTGCGGACGGGGACGTGTCCAGGGAACCGCAGGTGACCTGCACCAGGACGGTCGCGATCAGGAGGAGCCGCGCGTCCCTCATAAAGTTGGGCAATTCTCTCGCCTCCCCCCGGCATTGTCCAGCCGGGTGATCCGCCCGGCTGCGGCGGGCTTCCGGTTATTCGTCAGCCCCCCGCTCGAGAGCCTGGATCTCCTTGGCCGTCAGCGTGAAATCGAGCGCCGCCGCGTTCTCCCTGACGTGCGCCGGGTCGCTCGCCTTCGGGATCGTGAAGAGATGCGCCCGCCGCGTGAGGAAGTTCAGCGCGACCTGGCGCGGCGTCCGGCCGTGGCGCTCCGCGATCCGCGCGACGACTGAGCGGCGCCCGCCAATGCCCGAGAGCGGCGAGTAGCCCACCACCGCGATCCCTCGCGCCTCGCACCACGGGATCACCTCGGCCTCGACGGCGCGATTGCCGAAATGGTAGGGAACCTGATTGCACGCGAGCGGGACTCCGCCGAGCGCCGTCTGCGCCTCCCGCATCTGCCCTACGTCGAAGTTCGACACGCCGACGAAGCGGGCGAGCCCGAGCCGGGCCAGCTCGGCCATCGCGCGCATCGTCTCGGCGATCGGATGCGGGCCCGGCCAGTGGAGCAGGTAGAGGTCCGCGTAGTCGGTGCCGAGCCGCCGGAGCGACGCCTCGCAGGCCTTCAGCGTGCCGGCATAGGACGCGTGGCTCGGCCAGACCTTGGTCGTGACCCAGACACGCTCGCGCCGGCCCCGGATCGCCTCGCCGACGACACTCTCGGCGGAGCCGTCGCCGTACATCTCGGCGGTATCGATGTGCGTCAGGCCGAGCTCGATGCCGAGGCGGAGCGCCTCCGCGTCGCGCGCGGTCTCTCGCCGCGACTCGCCCATCCGCCATGTGCCCTGGCCGATGACGGAGACCTCGCACCCGGTTGCGCCGAAGGGCCGCGCGATCACCGCGTCCCCCGCCACTCGAGGACGGCGCGCGCGAAGGCGGCCGGGTCCTCGACGACGAGGTGGTGGTGCGTCCCCGGCATCTCGAGCGCCGTGCCGTCGCGCACCGTCGCCGCCACGCGCCGGCACGCCGCCCCGTCCATGATCCGGCTCCGCTCTCCGCGCACGACGAGCGTGGGGCAGCGGATCTCCGGCAGGAACGGCCATGGGTCCACGGGCGGGTGGAGAAACACGCGCCGGTCGAACGCGTGCTCCCAGACACCGAGGCGCCGCTCGACGACGCCCCTCTCGCCGAGATAGCTCACGCGCTCCGCGGCCGCGGTCGTGTCGGGCGGCGACAGCCTGAAGCGTTCTCCCGCCTCGCGGGGTGACGCGAACGATGCCGGTGGGCGCGCGGCCTGCTTGAGGACGAACTCCTGCATGGCCTCCGTCCACCACGTCAGCACGTCGGCCATCACGAGCGCGCGCACACGGTCCGGATGGCGGGCGGCGACGAGGGCGCCGACGTGGCCGCCCATCGAATGGCCCACGATCGTCGCGGCTCGCCAGCCGAGCGCGTCGAGCACCGCGAGGGCGTCCGCCGCGTAGTCGTCGAAGGCGTAGGCGGGGGGCTCGGCCCAGGCGCTCGCTCCGTGGCCGCGCTGGTCGAGCGCCACGACGCTGAAGCGCTCGGCGAGGAGATGCCCGGACCAGTCCCACCAGTGGCTGTGCGCCGCGAGGGAATGCAGGAGCAGGAGCGGTGGACGGTCGGGCCCGCCCCACGTCCGAACCGCCAGATCGAGGCCCCGGACCGTGAGACGGCGCGGCGCGCCGGCGATCGGCGTCACTTCTTCGGGTAGCCCAGTCCCTTCAGCGCCTCGCCGATCTCGTCGAGGATCACCGGATCGTCGATCGTCGCGGGCAGCGTCCACGGAGCGCCCTCCGCGATCTTCTTGATCGTGCCGCGCAGGATCTTGCCCGAGCGCGTCTTCGGCAGCCGCTTGACGACCGTCGCCGCTTTGAACGCGGCCACCGGCCCGATCTTCTCGCGGACCTTGTCGACGAGCTCCCTGACGATGTCGCCCTCGCTCCGGGTCACGCCCGCCTTGGTCACGACGAAGCCCACCGGCACCTCGCCCTTGATCTCGTCGGCGATACCGACGACGGCGCACTCGGCGACGTCTGGGTGCGACGCCAGGACCTCTTCCATCGCGCCCGTGGAGAGCCGGTGGCCGGCGACGTTGATGATGTCGTCCACGCGGCTCATGATGTAGAGGTAGCCGTCCCCGTCCTTGTACCCCGCGTCACCCGTCAGGTAGTAGCCCGCGTGCGCCGAGAGATAGGACTTCTCGTAGCCCACGTCGTTGTTCCAGAGCGTCGGCAGGCAGCCCGGCGGCATCGGCAGGCGGATCATGATCGAGCCGATCTGGTCGGCGGCGACCTCCCCGCCCCGCTCGTCGAGGACGCGCACGTCGTACCCGGGCATCGCCTTCGTCGGCGAGCCCGGCTTGACGGGCAGCATGCCGAGGCCGACGGCGTTGGCGGCGATCGGCCAGCCCGTCTCCGTCTGCCACCAGTGGTCGATCACCGGCACGCCGAGCTTCTCGCGCGCCCAGAGGAGCGTGTCGGGATCGCACCGTTCGCCGGCGAGGAAGAGCGTGCGGAAGCGGGAGAGGTCGTGCTTCCGCATGTGCTCGCCCTGCGGGTCCTCCTTCTTGATTGCGCGGAACGCGGTCGGCGCCGTGAACAGCACGTTCACGCCGTGCTGCGCGATGAGCCGCCAGAAGGCGCCGGGGTCGGGCGTGCCGACGGGCTTCCCCTCGTAGAGGATCGTCGTGTTTCCGTTGAGGAGCGGCGCGTAGACGATGTAGGAATGTCCGACGACCCAGCCGATGTCGGACGCGGCCCAGTAGACCTCGCCCGATCCCACGCCGTAGATGTTCGGCATCGACCACTTGAGCGCGACGGCGTGACCGCCGTTGTCGCGGACGACACCCTTCGGCACGCCCGTCGTGCCCGACGTATAGAGGATGTAGAGCGGATCGGTCGCGGCGAGGGGGACGCACTCGGCGGGCGTGGCGCCGGCCAGCGCCGCGTCCCACTCGAGGTCGCGTCCCGGGACCAGCGGCGCCGGGTCGCCGGCCCGCTGGAGAATCACGCACTTCTCGGGCTTGTGCGAGGACAGCTCGATCGCGCCGTCGAGGAGCGGCTTGTACGGGATGCGGCGGCTCACCTCGATGCCGTAGTTGGCGGAGAGGATCAGCCTGGGCTTGGCGTCGTCGATGCGCTTGGCGAGCTCGTTGGCGGCGAAGCCCCCGAAGACGACCGAGTGGATCGCGCCGATCCGCGCGCAGGCGAGCATCGCCATGACGGCCTCGGGCACCATCGGCATATAGATGATGACCCGGTCGCCCTTGCCGACGCCGAGGCGCCGGAACATGCCGGCGACCCGCGCCACCTCGTCGCGGAGCTCCGCGTAGGTGAACGCCTTGACCGTCCCGGTGACGGGGCTGTCGTAGACGAGTGCCTGCTGCTTGCCGCGGCCGCGGTCCACGTGCAGGTCGAGGCAGTTATAGCAGGTGTTCAGCACGCCGCCCGTGAACCAGCGATAGAAGGGCGGACGCGAGTCGTCGAAGACGCGATCCCACCGCTTCTCCCAGTGGATCGCCTCCGCCGCCGCGGCCCAGAAACCGTCGGGGTCGCGCTGCGCTCGCGCGTAGGCCTCGTCGAACACGGATTTGGCCGTCACGGCCCCCTAGCCTACCCCAGGAGCCGGTTATCGAGGGGCACGACGGCTCCGCCGGCGGGCCCCGAACGCGGGGGGCTTGGGGGGCGCCCGGAGCCCCCCATGTTCATCAATGCGGCCAGAAGAACACCCACGCGAGCGCGACTGTGATCGCGACGGAGTAGCCGGCGGCCAGCGTCAGGAGCGGGCCGGGACGGCGGCGCCGCCGAAGGACGGCGAGATACCAGCCGAGGCTCGTCGGCACCGAGAGCGCGTGCCCGAGCAACACCAGCGCGATCACCGTCCAGATCACGTCCCACGCCTCGGGCCGGCCCGCGACGGGGACATCGGGACCATGGCGGAAGAGCGCGCGGTTGGCGACGAGGAGCACACCGGCGACGAGCGCGGAGGCAGGCCCCGCGGCGATGAGCGCCCAGAGGCCGGCGCCGGCGGGCCTCAGCCCTTGACGCTCCCGGCCGTGAGCCCCTCGACCATGTAGCGCTGCAGGTAGACGTAGACGAGTCGTCGGTCCATGGGATCCTCCTTGATCCGAGCGGATGCTATTGCAGCCGGGGCCGTTCAGGCCAGCCGGATGTCGAGCCAGCCGTGCTCCGTCACTTCGACGCGCTCGCCGGCGCGGGCGAGCACGGTCGTCGTCGCCGACTCGAAGATCGCCGGCCCCTTGACCTCGAGCGACGGCGGCAGCGCGTCCATCTTCCAGAC
>JBOHQB010000173.1:0-10467 GCA_050731995.1 Candidatus Rokuibacteriota bacterium | reverse complement strand
GCGGCGGCGGATCTCGCGGACGACGGCCAGGTGGGGCAGGAAGGCGAGGCCGATCCCGCGCTCGACCATCCGCTTGGCCGTCTCGATCGTGTCCACCTCGAGCACGACGTTCGGCACGAGCCCGGCGCGCCGGAACAGGCCGTGCGTCAGCGTCCAGTCGCTCGACCCCCGGTCGAAGAAAATGAGCGGCCGGGCGGCCACGTCCTCCAGCCGCGCCCGGCCCGGACGCGTCGGGCGGGCGTCGCCGCCAGCGACGAGGACGAGCGGGTCGTCGCGCAGGCTCAGCGTCTCGACCTCCGGATGCTGGAGCGAGCGCGCGAGCCCCAGCTCCGCCTCCCCGGCGAGCACCATCTCGAGGACTTCCTTGGAGTGGCCGGAGCGGACGGTGATCAGCGTTTTCGGGTGCGCCGCCTGGAATCGCTTGAGGACGTCCGGCAGGAGATAGGTGCAGATGGAGAGCGCCGCGGCGATCTGGAGCGCCCCGCCGCTCTGCGGCCGGAGGTCGTGCACCGCCTGTCGGGCAAGCGCGACCGCGTGGAGGAGCTGCTCGGCGTGGGGCCGGAAGGCGCGCCCCGCGGGCGACAGCGCGAGCCCCTTGCCGCCCCGGTCGAAGAGGGCGACCCCCAGGGACTCCTCGAGCGCCTTGATCCGCGCGCTGACCGCCGGCTGCGTGACCCTGAGCGCGTCGGCGGCCCGCCGGAAGCCGCCGAAGGTCCCGACCGCCAGGAACGCCTCGACCTGACCGATCTCCACCGATCGACTCCCTTTATCCGGGAATGAACCCCGATTCGAGCCGATTATAGCCCTCCCCCTCAGGGTGGTCCCGATCACACTTCGTTATCACCCCGATAAAAACAATGAGGTTGTCGTCGCGAGCCGGCGTGCGGCATCCTCGGTACTCACGGATGGAAGAACTCGCACGGCGTGCAAGAAATCCCAGGAGGGCGTGGATGCCGGGACATTGCGACTGCGGAGCGCGAGCGGGAGTGAGCTTTGGGTGTCTCGAGTGCGGCGCCGCGTGCTGCCCGGCGTGCGCGATCCAGCTGGAATCGACGGCCTACTGCGGTGCGTGCGCCCGGTCGCTGCTGGACGCGACGACCGTGCGGGCGGGCGGTCCGCTGGACCTGCACTAGGAGGACGACATGACGACGGCCTGCGACTGTGGAATGCCCTATGAGGCCCGCGAGCGCCGGACGCGCTGCCACGAGTGCGGCACGCCCGGCTGCCCGTCCTGCTCGGTCGAGTTCGACCAGACCACCTACTGCCGCTGGTGCGCCACTACGACGGCGCTCGCCCGGCCGGCCTGAGGGGAGATCAGGGAGCGATGGAGAACACGGGGAGGAAGTTTCGTGAGCTGCTCGGGAGGGAGCCGTACCTCTTCACCGGGGGGATCTACGACCCGCTCGGCGCCCAGCTCGCCGAGCGCACGGGGATGAAGTCCATCTACCTCTCCGGCTACTCGATGGCGATGGCCAACGGCTGGCCCGACATGGGCTTCCTCACCCAGACCGAGGTCACGCGCATCGCCTCCCTGGTGGCAAGCGCGGTGAGCATTCCGATCATCGCCGACGCCGACGACGGCTACGGCAACGCGCTCTCGACGATCCGCACGGTGCAGGAGTACGTCAAGACCGGCGTCGCCGGCATCCACCTCGAGGACCAGGTGTTCCCCAAACGCTGCGGCCACATCGCGGGCAAGCAGATCGTCCCGTTCGAGGAGGCCCTCGGCAAGTACCGCGCCGCCGTCGACACGCGCAACCGGCTCGATCGCGACTTCGTCCTCATCGCGCGCACCGACGCCTACGGCGCGGTCGGCGGGAGCATGGAGGAGGCGATCCGCCGCGGCCGCGCCTATGCCGACGCGGGTGTGGACCTCGTCTGGGCGGAGCTCTCGAACGCCGCGCGCGAGCCCGCGATCGCGTTCGCCAGGGCCATGCGCGAGACGCATCCCCGGCTGCCCCTGGCGTTCAACTACTCATCGTCCTTCCGCTGGCACCAGGATGCGAACCCGCTCACCTTCAAGGAGCTGGGCGACCTCGGCTACAAGTTCATCTTCGTCACGCTCTTCGGCGCCCACGCCGCGACCTACGCGATGTGGAACGCGATGGAGGAGCTCGTGCGGGACGAGGAGCAGGCGCAGTGGCGCCTCGAGAAGACCAAGGTCGGCCACCCGACCGAGAGTCATCACGTGATGGCCCGCGTCGCGCACTTCCAGGAGCTGGAGAAGCGGTACATCCCCGGCACCGCGGAGCGCCTCAAGTCCTCGGCCGGCTTCGACGACAAGCGCATGCACTGATCAGAATCGAGGGGCGCCACGGCTTCGCCGGGGTGCCCCGAGCGTTGGGGGGTATGGGGGGCCATCTCGGGGCCCCCCATCTTCTTAAGGCGCGATGTAGGCGTACCCGCGCGACTGGTAGGCGATCAGCGAGATCCAGCTGTTGCCGACGATCTTCACCTCGGGCAGCACGTGCTCGGCCTTGGTCTCCGTGAGCCGCATCGCCACGCTGCACTGCTCGACGCCCTCGACGCCGCCCGCCCCGCGGAGCTGCCGCAGCTTGGCGGCGATCTTGGCGACCGTGTCCCGGTCCTCGGGCTTGATCTTTTCCATGTTGGGCGAGATCAGCACGGTCGCCGGGCCCCGGAACGTCAGCACGAAGCGAGGCGTCACGCCCTGCTTGATCAGCGACTCGCGGGTCTCGTCGATCACGTTCAGCACGCTCAGCAGACGCTTCGCCTCGCCGGCCGTGATATCGAAGGCCACCCTGGCTTCCTTCAGGCCCGCCAGCGCCGCCCGATCGTCGGCCGACTGCGCCCCCGCCGGCCCTGCCGCGAGCAGCATGGCCAGCGCCACGATTCTGAACACCCCTGGTAGCCTCATGTCGATCCTCCCATCTGTCGCCGCAGTCACGCCCGCACGATACATCGAATCGGGTCGCCCGCGCGTCCTTGACACGCCCTACCGGCGCCACTAGAGTCCCTCGGCAACAGAAGGAGCCGATGACTCAACCGAGCGTCCAAACCGCACCGACCTTCGCGTACGTCGGCTGCTACACCACGAAGCAGCGCAACGCCCGGGGGGAGGGCATCGGCGTTTATCGGATCGATCGCGCGTCGGGTGACTGGACGCAGGTCCAGCTCGTGCGGGACCTCGTGAATCCGTCGTGGCTGGCCTTCGACCGCCCGAAGCGCTTCCTCTATGCGGCCCACGGCGACGGCGAGCACGCGACCGCCTTCGCCGTCGACGGGCAGACCGGACAGCTGAAGCCGCTTAACCAGCAGCCGACCGGCGGCAAGAACGGCGTCAGCACGGCCGTGGACCCGACCAACCGCTTCCTCGTCGTCGGCAACTACAGCTCGGGGACGGTCGCCGTGCTGCCGATCAACCCGGACGGCTCGCTGGGCGCGCTCCGCGATCTCGTCTCGCTGAGCGGCACCCCGGGCCCGCACCGGGCGGAGCAGGCCAGCGCGCATCCTCACGACGTTCCCTTCGATCGTGCCGGCCGTTTCGTCGTCGTGCCGGACAAGGGCCTCGACAGGGTCTTCGTCTTTAGGTTAGACACCGCGAGCGGCAAGCTCGTGGCGGGCGCTCCGCCGTCCGTCGCGACCCGGCCCGGGGCCGGTCCGCGTCACGTGGACTTTCATCCGAGCAAGGCGTACGCCTACGTCATCAACGAGCTGGACTCCACGATCACGACATACGGCCTCGGCGCGACGGGCGAGCTGAAGCCCGTCCAGGTGGTCCCGACGCTGCCGCCGAGCTTCACCGGCAACAACACGACGTCCGAGATCGCCGTGCACCCGTCGGGACGCTTCGTCTACGGGTCAAATCGCGGGCACGACAGCATCGCGATCTTCGCCGTCGACGAGCTGACCGGCGCGCTCACGCCCGTCGGCTGGGAGCCGACGCAGGGCAAGACGCCGCGCTTCTTCGCGCTCGATCCGGCCGGTGTCGTCCTCTACGTTGCGAACCAGGACACGGACACGATCGTCTTCTTCCGCGTGGATCAGTCGCGCGGCAAGCTGTCACCGACCGGTCAGGTGATCAAGACCGGAAGTCCGTCGAGCCTCGTGTTCGGATAGAAGGACATCCGCCTCAAGAAGCCCTGAGCGCGGCCGCGTCGGCCTTCGTGAAGTCGGCCTCGCCGAAGCCGTAGAGGTGCGCGCCGCCCATGAAGATCTGCGCGGCGATCTCCCGCGGCACGTTCTTCAGCAGATTCTCCGCCACGTGGGGGAAGTTCGAGTCGAAGTGCGGGTAGTCCGTCGAGATGCACATGCGGTCGGCGCCGATGAGCCCCGCCGTCGCCTCGATCTCCGGCTCGCTCCCCTCGACCGCGGCCCAGCAGTTGCGCCGGAAATACTCGCGCGGCATCAGGCTGAGGTACGGCGCGTGCGATTCGCGATACTGGGGATAGTCCCACTCGATCCGTGACAGGAGCCCCGGCGCCCAGGAGTTCTGCGCCTCGAGGAAGCCGACCCGGAGCTTGGGATGGAACTCGAAGACGCCGCCGACGATCATCGCGATCAGCGCCTGCTGCATCTCGATCCAGTGGCTGGCGACGTGCCGGTAGAACCGGTTCTCGCCGTAGAGCGGAATCATCCGCGAATACAACGCGCTCACGCCCTCGTGGAAGCCCCACGTCACGTTCAGCTCTTCGTGGATGCTGTAGAGGGGATCCCAGTAGTTCGAGTGCCAGTAGTGGTCGTTGACAAGATTCGGCCGGATGAAGGACCCGACGGCGCCGAGCTCGCGCACGCACCGCACGAGCTCCCGGCACGCCGTGTGCACGTCGTGAACGGGAAGCATGGCGACGAACTTCAGGCGGTCGGGGCTGTACCGGCAGAACTCGTGGATCCAGTTGTTGTACGCCTGGCAGATCGCGAGCGACAACTGGGGATCCATGCCGTCGCGCGCGATGAGGGCCAGGCCGGTCGTGGGATAGAGCACGGCGATGTCGACGCCCTCGAGCTCCATGCCCATCACCTGCGCCTCGGGGTTGTAGTCGCGCTCGATGGCGAAGTCGAGGCGGCCGGAGTCGAAGAGGCGCGATCCGGACAGGGGCTGCGTGGTCTGCGACGCGGCCGGGCGGACGCGCTTGCGGTACTGCTGCAGGTCCATGTCGGACGTCGGCTGCCCGTCGATGAGGATCAGCCCCGCGGCGCCCCGCTTCGGCCGGCCGTCGGCGCCCACCGGCACGCTCACGCGGTGCCTGAACGTCGGGTCGAGATACCGCTCGAAGAGGTCGGGCGGCTCCATGATGTGCATGTCAGAGTCGACGAACCGGAGCCCATCCTTCATGGCATCCTCCACTGATGTCGGCGCGGGTTACTGGAGCGCGGGCATGACCTCGTGGGTCAGTAGCCGCAGCGTGCGCATCATCGGCTCCATGGGAAGCAATCCACCGGGATTCAGCTCCACCACGATGCCTGAGAGACCGAGCTCGTCACGCACCCGTCCGAGGCGCTCGACAAGAGCGGCCGGCGTGCCGAACGCCACGCGCGTCTCGAGGATCTCCTCGTACGGCGTCGTGGCGAGCTTCTCGACCTTCGCCCGCCGCCGATCGGCGGGTCCGGTGTCGCCGCGCCCGAGCCCCGCCTGCAGCAGCTCCACGTGCCGCCGGAAGAAGTGCAGCGTGTTCTCGCGGGGCTCGTCGATCGCCGCCTGCGCCGTCGGCGCGGCGTAGACAGGAATACGCAGGCACACGTCCCCCCGGCCGGGGTGACCGGCCTCGCTCCAGGCCGCACGATACGCCTGGAGGTGGACGCGCAGCTCGGGAAGATCCAGGTCGCGGAGGCCGACGAAGAGCGGCAGTCCCATGCGGCCGACGAAGGGGAAGGTCTCGTCCGAGTTCGACGCCATCCGCAACGGCGGGTGCGGCACCTGGTACGGACGGGGCCCGACCGTGACGCCCTCGAACCGGTAGAACTTCCCCCGGTAGCTGAAGCGCTCGCCTTTCCACGCCTCCCGGATGACCTCCAGAGACTCGACGAAGCGCGCCTGGCTCTCGCCGTAGGGAATGCCGAGCGCGTCGTAGGCGCGCGCCGCGCCGCTGCGACCGATGCCGAAGTCGAGGCGGCCCTGGCTCAGGTGATCCACCGTCGCGACCTCTTCGGCGATGCGCAGCGGATTCGCGAGCGGCAGGACCGACACGGCGGTGCCGATCCGGACGCGACGCGTGCGGGCGGCGATGAAGCTCGCCAGCGCGAGCGGGGCCGACTGCACCGAGCGCGCGGGGTTGAAGTGGATCTCGCCGAGCCACACCTCGTCGAGCCCCCACGCCTCGGATGCCTCCGCGAGCTCGAGCGTCTCCCGGAACGCCTCGGCCTCGCTCGCTCCGGGGCGCCGCTCCTCGAGGAAAATTCCGAATTCCAAGGGTCCCTCCTGGTCGGGCCGATTCTAGCCCAGACCACTCGCCAAAGGGAGCACGCCGAGTTCCCCCGGATCGCACATCCGTCTGGGCACGTTGGCCGACGTCGTGCAGCCAAAGCGCGGCAATCGAAGCCCTCCTGCATGCGGCCGCCCGCGCGACGTCGACTCGCCAAGTCAGGATCCTCAAGGCGATTCGCGCACGTGACGAGCAGCGCGGCGGGACGGCATGGCGTTTGCTCACTTCCGGCATCGTGGGTCGCAACGCTTGTCTCCTTCTGGTGCTCGGCCTCGTCGCCGCCGGCTGCTCCGCGACGACGATCCGGGCTCGGGTGCTCGACGCCGAGACGCGTCAACCGGTCTCGGGCGCCGTGATCCTGGGCGTCTGGAGCAGGCTCGTGTGTGAGCTCCTCTGCGCCCACGAACACGTCGGCGTCCGGGAGACCGAGAGCGACGGAGACGGGCGATTCGCGCTCGAGCGGCTGCAGTCGTCCGGCTACGACGGCGAGGGCGACGGACAGGCAATCACGGTCTACAAGTTCGGCTACGTCGCGTGGAGCAACCTCTTCGTCTTCCCCTCGTCGAGGCAGCGCGAGGATCAGGGGATCCCGAGCGAAGTTCTCCTCGAACGGTTCCCTCCCGGGGAGAGTCACAGGAAGCACATGTATTTCATCAGCAACGCGATCGGCGGAGGATACGGAATAGACGCCATCCCGCGGTTCCATCGAGCGATCCAACGTGAACGCAACCTCCCGTGAGGACCAGATGAAAGTCAGCATAGCGATCGGCACGCTTTGGATCCTGGGCTCCGTGCTTCTGGCGGGGCCAGACGCTCATGGCTTCGACGATCGGGATACGCACCCGCGTATCACGGAACGCGCGGCCAGGCAGTCGACCGTCGACTCTGTTCTCAGAAGCCAGCTGAACACTGCCGAGGGCATCGACACGATCCTGAGAGGTTCCTCCGGCACTGGGCAGGAAGCTTTTCGCTGGCTCCGTGACGGCGCGCGATTCGAGGATCGTCCAACCTGCCGGGCGTCGAACCACTTCCACAACCCCCTGAAGCCCTTCACGAGCTCGCGCGTGACCGACGAGCCCCTGCTCGACGTCATCTGCTCGGGCTTCACTCCGATCCAGTCGAACGTCACGTGGGGCACGGGATACGTGTCCCCCACCGACCGCGGGCCGGTGACCAGCAACCCGTTCACCTGGGACGCGGCGCGCCGCGCGTTCGGGAGCGCGCTCACGCTGCCGGCGCCGGCCGAACGGGAAGCCGCGCTCGCGCTGACTTTCGAGACCCTGGGCCACGTCATGCACCTCGTCCAGGACCTCGCGGTTCCGGCGCACGTCCGCAACGACTTCCGCTCTCACCTGGCGAACATGCGTTTCTCGCTCTCGCACCCGGCCGAAGAGGGCTTCGAGAGGTTCGTGCGAATCAACCGAACCCTCGTCGATGAGGCGGAGCCCGTACCGGTGAGCATCGCGGATCGACCGGTCACGCGATTCTGGGACGTCGACCGTTACAGTGGCTCGAATCCGTCGAACGACACGGAACAGGGGCTCGCCGAGTACACCAACGCCAACTTCGTGAGCCTCAGTACGATCCTGTTGGAGGACCTCCATCCTTACCCGCGTCTGAGCAGCACCAACGCCGATGCGCTCTTCGGGATGGACGCCTCGGTCGTGCGCCACGTGCGGGCCGAGGACGGGCGCGTGGACACGGGCCTCTACCTGGACAAGATCCGTGACGGTGAGACGATCGCGAACTTTCTACGGGCCGGCTATCTCACCGGCGACTTCATCGACAGGGCGCCGCCGGGGACGCCGCGCGGGTTGGTCTTCCAGCTCGATGACGAAGTGCACCGGCGCCACGCCGAGCTGCTCGTGCCCATGGCGTTGGGCTACTCCACGGCGCTGCTCGACTACTTCTTCCGAGGGCGGCTGGACGTTGACCTCGTGGACGATGGGAGCGGGCCGCGGCTCGTGGGTATCAACGCCTCGAGGGAAGCGCTCGCGGACGGGACACTGGCCGTCTATGCAGACGGCGCCGACGGCCTCCGGCGGTTGGCCGGCGGGGCGATCGCCGTGGGGCGAGTCGACTCAGGCGGTACGGTCCCGCCGGTCATCGTCAATGCGCCCGAGGGGGCCGAACGCTTCGTCGCCGTCTATACGGGAACGCTGGGCCAGGAACGTGCTGCCGGCCCCGACCCGGGCGCCGTCATCGGCAAGGTGCTGGGGGGTTACCGGGTGGAGGAAGTGTTCGCGGACGCCACGCGATGGAACATCAGGACGCCCCGAGGGATCTTCCCACTGCCGATCCTCCGGAGCGATATCGTCGATCTGCGGTGGGGCGACGCCGACAACACGCTGGTTGGACGGACGGCGTTCGGGACAAGCGGCCAGCCCAACAGGTTCAGGGCCTACCGCCTGGCTCGCCCGATCGGCTCCGCGGATGTCCCCCTGCGAGCCGCACTGGGCGGCGGTCAGGAAGTCGACGTCCAGCCGATCGGCGAGGCGACGTTCCCATTCGGACTCGACGTCGGAGGACTGCGGCTCAATTCCACGATCGACTACCAGCAGTACCTGATCTCGTTCGTCCGCACAACGGTCGTCCGCGAAGGGGTGCTCGTCTCGGACGCCTACAGCGATGGTAAGGCCGAGCGAGTCGTCAGCGGCACCGCCCCGGCGAGCTTCGACTGGCGGATGACGCTGGATCCGGCCGACTTCAACAACTTCCGCGCGAGGCCCTACTTCTGGCAGCTCCAGCAGATCGGGCTCACCACCGACGCGCGCATCGTCGCCCTCGTCAGAATTCACCTCACCCAGCTCGACCCGAACGTGCCCGAGTCGTTCGCAGTCTTCCCGTCGAAGCACTTCGCGTGGTGCGGCGGGACGGCGTGCTCGACTCCCCCGGACATCCAGGACGGACCGCCGGCCAAGGTGGTCTACGGATTCGGCACGGGCGCGGCGACCCACTGGGCTCTCGTGGACGTCTCCGCCGGGCGGGTCGTCTACTCGACGGCGGCGGACGGCGTGGTCATCGACAATGTCATCCGACAGACCAGATTCTCCGAGCCCGCTGTCGGTAGCTCGTTCAATGGCCTGGTCGCGACCGAGATCCGTCACCATATCAATGACGACCCCGGCAGCGCGTTCGCCTTCTATCCGGTGGACTCGCAGAACAACCTGCGTATCGGTACGCCCTGTAATCCAGGGGCTAACAGCGGACTCTACGAAGTCGCCCGCGTCGAGCTGGACTTTGGAGTCACGACGGCCTCAGCGACCCAATATCCAGCAGAGCTGGCAAGAACAGCCTTTGCGCCATTCCCGGAGCACCTGGTATCCGTACAGAAGGCCTGCCTGGCCGCCCTCTTCGGCCCGTCCCCCGGCGCTCTGGTCGTGGTGGCCTCGGACGAGGCGCGGGTGTTTCTCAACGACGCGATCGCCGCCGTCCGCGTTCCTGACGGCTCGGAGCGCGTGGTCCTCCTCTTCGACCTCTCACAGGCGCTGGCCACCAACTTCCATGGTGACTACGCGCGCGTCGTTACCTGGGATCCTCTGGCCGGCTCGGCAAGCCTCCGCCACGAGATTCTGACCGGAGACCACTGGCAGCTCGTCTCGGCGGCCCGCGGCGTTGCCGTGATCAGCGGCTTCAACAACCCGGCGCTCACCGTGGTCCCGCTCGAAGGCGAGGTGTCTCCGACGAGCTTCCCGATGCCGCTCGGCGACGTGTTCAACTTCCGTGCCCTCAGCCCGGCGTTTCTCTACAACATCGACGATCTGAGATTCTATCGCTACCAACCGGACCTGTTGCGCACGGCGCTGCCCGCGATCCTTTCCGGTGCCAGCCCCACCGGCGACTACCACTCGATCAGGCTCCCGTGACCGCTACGGAACGCCAGAGCAGTCGGTCGTACGTGCCTATTTCGCACAGCTGTCACAGTTGTTCGGCTGCATGCCGAGTTAGACGGCACTATCACGGCTGATTCACTATGATCCATCGTCTTACATTTGCGGGTGGCCGATTCTTGTAGACCCAAGCGAGGAATTGCTCGATTGCCGATCTGTCTGGCGCTTGAGGTTGCAGGTCAAGGTACTTCCTG
>JBOHQB010000172.1:0-2082 GCA_050731995.1 Candidatus Rokuibacteriota bacterium | reverse complement strand
CGACGAGGTCTGGGGCTACGAGCGGTTTCCGACGACGCGGACCGTCGACCAGCACGTGCTGCGTCTCCGGCGCAAGTTCGAGGACGATCCGGACCGGCCGGTCTTCATCCAGACCGCGCACGGCCAGGGCTACCGGTTCATCGCGCCCTAGAGAGTCAAAGGAGAACGAGTCATGCGTCTCAGGTATTCCGACCTCACGCCCGAGCGGCTCTACTGGAGCCGCCGCGACTTCATGCGCGCCGCGGCGGCCGCCGCCGCGGCCGGTGGGATCTGGGCGCCCGCCGTGGAGGCCGGCGCCCCGCAGGGGGCGCCCCTCGCCGCCCAGCGCAACGCGCCGTTCAGCCTCGCCGAGGCGCCGACGAAGTTCGAGTCGGCGACGACCTACAACAACTTCTACGAGTTCGGCGTCAACAAGGAGGACCCGGCGCGCCTGGCGGGGACGCTCAGGCCGCGGCCGTGGTCGGTGCAGGTCGAGGGGCTCGTCGCCAAGCCCCGTGCGTTCGACATCGACGAGCTGCTCAAGCTGGCGCCGCTCGAGGAGCGCGTCTACGCGCTCCGCTGCGTCGAGGGCTGGTCCATGGTGATCCCGTGGATCGGCGTTCCGCTCGCCGCGCTGCTCAAGCGCGTGGAGCCGACGTCCAAGGCGAAGTACGTGGAGTTCGTGACGCTGCTCGACCCGGCCCAGTTCCCGGCCCAGAAGCCGGGCTTCTTCGGCTTCGGCTCGCTCGACTGGCCCTACGTCGAGGGGCTGCGGCTGGACGAGGCGATGCACCCGCTGGTGCTGCTCACGTTCGGCATGTACGGTCGCGTGCTGCCCAACCAGAACGGCGCCCCGGTGCGGGTCGTCGTGCCGTGGAAGTACGGCTTCAAGAGCGCCAAGTCCATCGTCAAGATCCGTTTCGTGGAGGCCGAGCCGAAGTCGTCCTGGAACAAGGCGGCGCCGCAGGAGTACGGCTTCTACTCGAACGTCAACCCGACCGTCGACCATCCCCGTTGGAGCCAGGCCACCGAGCGGCGCATCGGCGAGTTCCGCCGGCGCCCGACGCTGATGTTCAACGGCTACGCCGACCAGGTCGCGTCGCTCTATACGGGGATGGACCTCCGCAAGCAGTACTGAGCCGCGTGCCGCGGCGGGGACGGATCGCGCTCAAGACGGTCGTGTGGGCGGCGTGCCTGACGCCGCTCGCGTCACTCGTCTGGTGGTACTGGACCGACCGCCTCGGCGCGAACCCGATCAGCCTCGTCACCAACACTCTCGGCGACTGGACGCTGCGATGGTTGTTGACATGTCTGGCGCTGACGCCGCTCCGGATCCTCACGGGCTGGGGCTGGCCGGTGACGCTCCGCCGCCTGCTCGGGCTCTTCGCGTTCTCCTACGCGTGCCTGCACTTCTCCGTCTGGATCGTGCTCGACCACTTCTTCGACTGGGCCGAGATGGGCACGGACATCGTGAAGCGGCCGTACATCACCGTCGGGGTCGCCGCGCTGACGCTGCTCGTGCCGCTGGCCCTGACGTCGACCACCGGGATGATCCGACGCCTCGGCGCCCGCGGCTGGAAGCGGCTGCACCGGCTCGTCTACGTCACGGCGACGCTCGGCGTGCTCCACTACATCTGGCTCGCCAAGAAGGTGCTGCTGGACCCGTGGATCTATGCGGCCGTGCTCGTCGTGCTGCTGGGGATTCGTGCCTGGGACGCGGGCCGTCGACTGGGCCGGCGGCGCGCGGCGGCGTCGTCGGTTCACCGCGCCGTGGGAATCTGATACGCTGACCTCGTGACGCTCGCGCTCACACGCCGCGCGTTTCTCGCCACGGTCGGTTGGGGTCTCGCCGGCTGCGCGACCGCGGGCCAGGCGCCCTCCGCGCCGGCCGCGCGCGGCGACGCGCCCGCGGGTCCGGTGCGCGAAGTACTGCCCAACGGCGTCACGCTGATCGCGCAGGAGCACCGCGCCAGCGCGGTCGTCGCGGTCCAGATGTGGGTGAAGGTCGGCGGGCGCGACGAGACGGCGGACGAGCTCGGGCTCTCGCACTACCTCGAGCACATGCTCTTCAAGGGCACGCCGACGCGGCCGCCCGGCTCGATC
>JBOHQB010000171.1:0-3964 GCA_050731995.1 Candidatus Rokuibacteriota bacterium | reverse complement strand
ACTGCAGCTCGTGGACTGGAAGACGGGCGCGGCCGATCCGGACGCGGCGGCGTTCCAGCTCGGCTGCTACGCGCTCTACGCGCGCGAGGTCCTGGGCGTCGAGCCCGCGCGCGTGGACCTGCTCGAGGCGAACCTGCGCGAGCCGACGGTCACGCCGATCCGCTGGGACGACGCGCGGCTCGAGCGGATCCGCGAGCAGATCCGCCTGTCCATCCGCTCGATGAAAGCCTACCTCGTGGACCCCGCGGCGAACGCCGCGCGGATCGAGGACTTCGAGCGCACGGAAGAGCTGCGCCTCTGCCGCTGGTGCAACTTCCGCGCGGTCTGCCGCCCCGAGTTGGAAGGCTTCTAGCTAGGCCTCCAATACGCGCGCGAGGATCTTTCAGCCGCTCAGACGTGGCTGAATCACTGCCTTCATCTTCTGTACCGCATCCAACAATTGAGCCAGGGAGATTCTGGCATCCTCGAGCAGGATGCGCTCACCAGGCGGCAGATGCGTTCCAAGAAGGGCGGCGATCTGGGTCATGAGACTTGTCAGCTCCCCCTCGCGCTGAAGGAGATCTTCGTACAGGCTTTGCAACGCGACTTGGTCCAGCCCCCCGGTCGCCGGGTCCGCCGCCACTGCGCCGGTCACCACCCGCATCACCTTTTCTTGGGTGCTGTCCTTGAGACGGATGACGACTTGGAAGGTATCATTCCCGACGCCCGCCGTGGGTGGGTGTGCCTTCAGCCTCACGGCCACCTCTTCAAGCCTCTGTACGGCGGGGAGCGCCACCCCTGCCAGGATCACGAGGAGTGCGAACACTATCACCAATTCGATCAACGTGAAGCCGCTGGAGTTACGGTAGCTTCCACGTTGCCGCAACGCTCGAACCGCAGAGAATCGACTCATCCCACCCTCCTGTCGCTGCGCGCCGGCCATGCGTCTCATCCGGGATTGGCGATGGGGACCGATTTCCCAACACACCAGCGGTAGCCATTCCGGCGACCCCGCCCCCGGCGCGAGTGTTCTACCGCGCTAGTTGTGATGGAACAAGCCCATGTGAGGACGTCGCGTCCTTCTTGAGCGTCAGGAGATGTGCAGCTTTAGCTCTAGGCGAACAGGTCGAGCGGGGTCCGGGGCGCGGTCCAGCCGGGGAAGAGCGGGGCTCCCGCCGGCACGCCGAGATGGTGCGTCGCGATCTCGGCGAAGAGCTGACGGAAGTCGGTCGTGACCGCGAGGTCGCGCCCCTCGAAGAGCTGGTCGGCCGCTAGACCCGGCCAGCGCCCGTAAACCTTCCCGCCGCGAACCCCGCCGCCGAGGGCGAGCATCGCCGTCGCGTGGCCGTGGTCGGTGCCTCGATTGCCGTTCTCGCGCACCGTCCGGCCGAACTCTGACATGGTCAGGACGACGACGTCGCTCATCCGGTCGCCGAGGTCCTGGGCGAAGGCCGCGAGCGCCCCGGCGAATTCGCGCAGGCGCGTCGCGAGCTGCCCCTGCTCGGCGCCCTGGCCGACGTGAGTGTCCCAGCCCTGCATGTCGGCGAACGCGATCTCGAGGCCGACGTCGGCGCGGATCAGCGCGGCGATCTGGCGCAGCGCCTGGCCGAGCGGCTGCCGCGGGTAGTCCGCGCCATTGGCCGGCTGGATCCGCGCGGCATCGGCGCGCTTGAGCATCTTCATCGCCTCGAAGGTTTCGCAGGCGGTGCCGTGCAGGAGGTCCTGCACGCTCTGCTCGTAGAGCGACTCGAAGCCGCGGCGGGCCGCGCCCGGGTCGCCCGCCGCGCGCACGTCGAAGCGCTCGAGCGAGGCCATCGAGATCGCGCCCGCGTCGCCCTTGAGGATGCGCGGCATGGACGGGGCGAGCGCGACAGCGCTGAAGGGCGACGGCTTGACGCCCTCGCGGCGCCGCGCCACGGTAGCGCGCGCGAGCCAGCCGTCGGGCGTGGACTTGACGCCGGGCGTGCCCGACTCCATGTAGTCCTGCGCGTCGAAGTGCGAGCGCGTGGTGTCGGGTGAGCCGCAGGCGTGAACGACCGCGAGCGAGCGGTTCTGCCAGAGCGGCAGGAGCGGCGCCAGCGACGGGTGCAGGGCGAAGAAGCCGTCGAGATCCAGCCCGCGCTCGCTCTCTCCCCGGCGCGGCGGCTGGATCGCGATCGAGGCGCGCGCGCCGGCGTACGCCGGGTCGCCGTAGGGGGGCGCCAGGCTGAGCCCGTCCACGGCGCCGCGCTGGAAGACGCAGACCAGCACGCGCCGGCGGGGCTCCGCCGCGGCGGCCGCGCGCACGAGGAAGCGCGGCGGGGCGAGGAGCGCGACCATCGCGCAGCCGCCCGACTTGAGAAACGCGCGTCGTGTCGCCATGTCTCTATCTCCTCATAGGCTCGCCTCCGACGGCGGGACCCATCGCAGACTCGCCTCGCCTTCGGCTGCGGCGCCCACTGCGGCCCCGCGACGTCGTGCGGCTCGCACTACCGTCGTTGAAACTCCGGCGAGCCGATGATCAGCGCCGCGAGCTTCTCGACGTCGGTGTCCGCCGGGCCACGGTCGTCCGGCGTCTGCCGGATGATCTCCGCGTTCGTCAGCTGCGCCGTCAGGACCGCGCGGGTCTCGGGCGTCGCCTGGCCGTGGAGCAACGCCGCGAGCAACCGGTCGAGGATCGCGGCGGGATCCGAGCGCGGCGCGTCCGCGACGAGCGGCGCCAGGTCCACGGCGACGCCGGGCAGACGGCCCTGCGCCAGCGCCAGGGCGAAGTTCATGCGCCCGAGCAGCGCGCCGGCGTTCACCCACGCCTCGGCGCGATCCGGATGGCCCGTCGGCGGCTGGGCCATGTAGAGCGGCTCGCCGATCTCGGCGGACGCGCGCGCGAGTACCTCGCCGCTACGCGCATCGATCGTGGCGCCGACGGCTCGCGTCGCGCCCGCGACGAACTCGAGCGGTGTCTTGATCTTGGCGCGACGCGCGTCGGGCGCCCGGAACTCCGGCGAGGCGAAGATCGCGCGGAGCATCGCCTTGACGTCGCCGTCCGTCTCCCGGTAGGCGCGCGCCACGCGGTCGACGAGCGCCGGTGGCGGCTCGTCGGCGACGAACCGGCGGCAGAGCTTCGTCGCGACGAAGCGCGCGGTGGACGGATGGCGCAGCAGGAGGTCCAGCACGCGCTCGCCGTCCTCGATCCCGCCGCCGGCGGGGAAGCGACGGCCGAGGATCGTCTTCTCGTCCCGGTCGTGCATCGCCGGGCGGAAGACGAAGCGCGCGTCGTCGCGCGGTCGCTCGATCGTCCAGCCGGTGAAGGCCCGCGCGACCTCGGTCACGTCCTGCTGCGTGTAGCCGCCGTCCACGCCGAGCGTGTGGAGCTCCATCAGCTCGCGCGCGTAGTTCTCGTTGAGCCCGGCCTTCCGCCCGCGGTTGGGGCCGGCGGGCACGACGAAGTCGGACCGCGCGGAGAGCCAGCTATCGAGGTAGAAGAGCATCGCCGGATGGCGCGCGGTCCCGCGAACGAGGTCCCCGAACCGGCCGAGCGCGTGCGGGCGAATCACGTCCCGCTCGTAGGAGGTCAGGTACCACGGCACCTGGCCCTTCGCGGCGAAGACGTTGAAGTGGTTGAACCAGAAGTCGACCATGACCTCCTGAAGCTGCCGCTCGCTCCCGACGGCGCGGACCATGTGGGCCGCCGCCAGCTCGGCGCCGATCCGGAACGGGCGCTTCTCGACGGGGAACCGTTCCAGCATCTCGCGGTGGGTCATGTCGCCGTTCTTCATCGCCTCGCGCGCTTTGGGATCCGGCCGCGGGTACTCACGCTGCAGCTCGGCGATGGACATGGTGAGCGTGGGCAACGCCTTGAGCTGGGCTTCCACGGCACCGTCGTCAATCCGTCCCGAGTCGAGTTGGCGCTCGAGCCACGCCGAGAGCCCGAGCGCGCGCACGCGCGCGACGTCGCCCGGTCTTGGGCCGTAGGTGACGCGGCCCAGCATGTGGAGGATCTCGGCGT
>JBOHQB010000170.1:0-2587 GCA_050731995.1 Candidatus Rokuibacteriota bacterium | reverse complement strand
TCGTCACGATGCCGTCGTGGCCGCGGAAGCCTTCCGTCAGACCCTCGAAGGGATGGCCGCGCTTGTTCCACTCGTCCACGAACGCCTTCGCGAGCTTGCCGTCCGGCATCGCCTCCGGGAACCAGGGCATGAAAAAGAGGAGGTGGTACGTGCCCTCGGCCGCGGCGCCCGCCTGCTTGATGAGCTGGCTCGGCGAGGAGGAGCCGCCGGTCGTGATGATTTTCCGCGCGAGCCGCTGCTCCTGCGCCTGCTTGAGGATCAGGGTGATCTGCTCGACCGCCGTCGTGACGAACAGCGTGTCGCCGTTGTCGGCCTTGATCTTGGTGAGCTGCGCGTTCATGTCGGTCGCCGCCTGCTCCATGAACTCGGCCGGCGCGACCTGGGCGCCCTTTTTCTTGAGCATCTCACCGAACGCGCCGACGGCGCCACGCCCCCAGTCGGTGTTGACGGCGAGGAACTCGGCGCGCTTGATCCCGAGCTTGTCCACGTACCGCTCGAGACCGAGCGCCTCCATCTCGCTGGGCGGGCTGATGCGGAAGATCCACGGGTTGCCGCGCTTGGTGACCGAGGCGGCGCTGGAGGTCTCGACGACCATCGGGACGCCGTACTCCTCGAGCTTGGGCATCGCCGCGAGCGTCATGGACGAGCCCCAGGCCCCCATGATCGCCGGGACCTTGTCGCGGACGATCAGCTTCTCGGCGGCGGTCGCCGCCTCCTTGGGATCCGACTTGTTGTCCTCGATGACCAGCTCGACCTTCCGGCCGAGCACGCCGCCCTTGGCGTTGAGCCAGTCACGGGCGATCTCGGCGCCCATGCGAACGTAGTTGCCGGACGCCGCGACCGGCCCCGACAGCGGCTGGATGACCCCGATCTTCACCGGCGACTGCGCCCGGGCGACGTCCGCGAGCGCGACGAGCGCGCCCAGAACCGAGAGCGCGAGCAGGGACGAGACACAACGCTTCAGCATGGCCGACCTCCGTGGCGTATGAGTGTCTGGCGCGCGGGCAACGGCGACCGCATGGACGGCGACGAGTATACTCGAATCGATGCGATGCTCCCGGCTCGTCGCCCCGGCGGCCGTCTGCGCCATGCTGACGCTGGCATACGGGCCCGCCCGCGCCGAGCAGCGCCCCGCCGAGGAGATCCGGCCGCGGGTCGAGCATCACCTGCGCGCCGCGGACGATCTGGCCCAGCACTTCGGGACCGTCCTGACCGCCGAGTGTCCGAAGTTCGACTCGCGAGACGCGTGGCGCGCCTACTTCGACGGCGAGATCGATCGCGTCGTGCTCATGATGGCCCACCTCGAGCAGGCGTGGACCGAGGCCAAGCGCACCGGCGATGATGACGTCCGGCGCGCCGCCAAGGCACCCAGGCGGCGCGTGGACGAGGCGCGCACGCTCGTCGGCAAACTGCAGCAGTGCGCCAACGGCTACGGCACCTCCTTCTCGCCTAGCGCCGTCTGGCGCCGGATTGAGCGTGATGTGCCTTTGCGGCAGAGCGACGTCGCGCTCCCACAGTAGTCCGGAGGAAAGCATGCCCCTCTCGCGTCGCCGCTTCTTGATTCGAGGGACCGCCGCGGGCGTCGCCGGCGCCGCCGCGCTGCTGGGCGGAGTACCGTGGACGGGCCGGCTCGCGCGCGCCGCCGCGCAGACAGCCCTGACTCCCGACGCGGCCCTGAAGCGGCTGCTGGAAGGGAACAAGCACTTCACGACCGGTCGGCTGACCTCGGTTCAGGAGGATCTGCGGCGTCTCAAGCAGAGGACGGCCGAGACGCAGGAGCCGTTCGCGGCGGTGCTCGCGTGCGCGGACTCGCGCGTGCCGGTCGAGATCCTCTTCGACCAGTCCATCGGTCACGTGTTCGTCACCCGCGTGGCCGGGAACGTGGCGACGGCGGAGATCATCGGGAGCCTCGAGTACGGTGTCGCCGTTCTCGGAGCCCGCATCGTCATGGTCCTCGGGCACCGCGCGTGCGGCGCTGTCAGCGCCGCCATTTCCGGCAAGGCCGTCCCGGGACAGATCAGTACGCTCTATCGATACATCCGTCCCGCGATCGATGAGGCGGGCTCCGACGTCGAGGCCGCGATCCGGGCGAACGCCCGCATCCAGGCCCGCCTCCTGAAGGAGTCCTCGCCGGTCTTCGCCGCCGCGATCGGCAAGGGACAGCTCAAGGTCGTCGCGGCGTACTACGACGTGGCGACGGGCGCCGTGTCGATGCTGGACCAGGCCTAGTCGACATGAAGCATCTTCTGCTCGTGGCCTGCCTCGTCGGCATTCCGGCAGGCGTCGGCGCCTACACGTTCGTCTACGCCAAGGGATTTTCGTACCTGTCGACGGACCCGCGCGCGTGCGTGAACTGTCACGTCATGAACGCGCAGTACGACGCCTGGCTCAAGAGCGGACATCGCCACACGGCCACGTGCGTGGAGTGCCATCTCCCGCACGCGGGCCTGGCGAAGTGGGTGGCGAAGGCCGAGCACGGCTTCCGGCACTCCGCGGCCTTCACGCTCCAGAACTTCAAGGAACCCATCGAGATCACGCCGCGGGACCGGGTGATCGTACGGACGAACTGCGTTCGCTGTCACGCGGC